>NZ_JCAKMZ010000010.1:0-87878 GCF_059515865.1 Acinetobacter sp. CY73
GGTAGTCAACATGACATTAAATTGGCAAGAAAAACGATTGCAAAATTCAAGCATTGTGAATATGTGGTTACTGATTTAGGGTATCATGGACTAGAGGAGCGTGGATTTAAGCTATTGACTCCTATTAAGAAAAAGAAGAATTCTGCCTTATCTGATATTGAGAAAAAGTACAATAAAATCATTGGAGAAATACGAATTGTGATTGAACACATCAATCGTCAATTAAAAACATTTAGAATATTGAGTGAACGCTACCGAAATAGACGCAAGCGATTCGGTTTACGCATTAGCTTAATCGCTGCACTGGTAAACCGGATAAACTTGCAATAACGACTTTCGCAAGAGGTCTATTGTTGTTCCCATAACAAAATTCAAAATAATATTCTGAATCCTTGATTAATCTCCATTTGTTGTGAATGAGTTTTGATTTTATTTTATTCATATCACCGACACTCATTTCAGATTTTTTAATTGAAATTTCCATTGATTTAGCTTCTGCTTTTTTAAAACCATTCTCTACTAAAGGATGGTATTCACTAAAATAAAGTGTTGGGATAGATTCATGAGTATTGATGTGGTTATTATCGGGTTCTGGCCGAGGCAAAAACACAAAGTAAATAATTCCAATAGAACTCAAAAGATAAGGTAGTAAATTAAATATTTTTTTTCAGATCATAGCTAAGAGAATTTTAAATTAAATTTTAAATGTTATATTTTAACTTAATATTGATTTAAAAAGTTTTACACATCAAATTATGGAATCCGATCTCACCGAATCCGAATTACACCTTTATTCCCGCCAAATTTTACTTGATGGTTGGAATATTGAAGCTCAAGAGAAGCTAAAACTTGCCAATGTTTTGATTGTCGGGTGTGGCGGTATTGGTTGTACGACCGCAGAACTGCTTGCACGTGCAGGTGTGGGGCAAATTACCCTGATTGATGCTGATACCATCGAGATGAGTAATTTACAACGTCAAATAGCCTATGCAGAAAATGATATTGGATTTTATAAAGCTGAAATATTGGCTAAAAGATTACAGCATATTAATCCACATATTCGCTTACACAGCATAACAATAAAACTCGATGCTCAAAATGCTGAACAACTGATCGCAGAGCAAGATTTAGTTTTAGATGGATGTGATAACTTTGAAACGCGCTACTTGGTCAATCAAGTTTGTAAATTTGAAAATGTACCTTTGATTAGTGCTTCAGCCATTGGTTTCCAAGGCCAGTTGTTTATGGTTGAAGGGGATTCAGCATGTTATGAGTGCTTATTTCCTAAAGAGCAACATGCCAATGAAAGTTTACGTTGTGCTGATTCAGGTGTACTCGCCACAACACCCAATGTGATGGCGAGTTTACAAGCACATCATGCACTGATTTATTTAGGTTTAAATCTCACACCATTAAAGCAAAAACTATTGCTGTGGGATGGTTTAAGCATGAAACAACGTCTACTTGCTTACGAAACAGATAGAGATTGTCCAATCTGTCAGGCAAGACAATCCGCAAATGCAGATTAATTTGCTACACTCGAACGAATTTATTTCTATTCAGACATTATGAAAAACAATATTTGGCTAGATGGACTGCGCTCAGTTGCCCGAGTTGGGGAAACTGCAGTAATCGCGGCAAAAGCGGGTATAAAATACGCGACAGAAAAACCAAGTAACGCAAAACTCATGCGTGAAACCTTTGAGTCTTTAGGTTCAACTTATATTAAACTCGGGCAGTTTATTGCCAGTACACCGTCACTTTTTCCACGTGAATACGTTGAAGAGTTTCAGGGGTGTTTAGATCAAACGCCAAAGTTGCCTTTTAGCTATATCGAAAGTGTTTTAGCTTCAGAGTTTGCGGGTCGTGATCTCGGTGAGATTTTTGCATCGATTGATGAAACGCCGTTAGCTTCAGCTTCAATTGCACAAGTCCATGCAGCCAAATTGGTGAGTGGCGAAGATGTTGTTATTAAAGTTCAAAAACCAGGTGTAGAGACTATTCTTTATACCGATTTGAATGTTCTGCATTGGTCAACCAAAATTCTTGAAAAAGCTGTACCTAAAGTGAAGTTTGCTTCACTGGCTGATATTGTTGAAGAAATTAAAAATCGTATGGTACGTGAAGTCGATTTTATTGAAGAAGCCAAAAATATTGATGATTTCGTCAATTATTTGAATGTGACTCAAAACAATAAAGCGACTGCACCTAAGGTTTATCATCAGTATTCAACCCGTCGTGTACTGACCATGCAACGTTTTTATGGTGTGCCACTGACAGACTTTGAAGTCGTTAAAAAGCTTTCTAAAGATCCCTCCCAAGTACTGATTACAGCCATGAACACATGGTTCGGTAGCTTGATGATGTGTGAGAGCTTCCATGCAGATCTACATGCGGGCAATCTGATGTTGCTTGAAGATGGTCGAGTTGGTTTTATTGATTTTGGTATTGTGGGTCAATTAAATCCTGAGGTTTGGACGGCATGCATGGCATTTATGGATGCTTTACAAACCACGAATTATCCATTGATGGCTGAAAATATGCTGAAAATGGGCATGACTGATCAACAGGTGGATATTCAAGTCCTGGCGAAGGATATAGAACGTTTATTTAGTGGCGTGATCATGGCTGATCCACAGCAAATTCTATCAACCAATCCTGCTGATTTGAATGACATCATGATGGATGTTGTTGCAGTCGGTGAGCGTCATGGCATTCGTTTTCCGCGTGATTTTGCATTACTGTTTAAGCAAATGTTGTATTTCGATCGATTCATGCGAGTCTTAGCACCTTATACAGATATTTATGCAGATCAACGTTTGCAAATGGTTCAGACTTTAGATCCAAATACGTTACTGAAAAGTTAATCATCGTTTTAAATTTAGCCTGATTTTATAGATTGTTAGATTGAATAAAAAGCTTTCGAGTTGTATTCAATTTCGAAAGCTGATGTTTAATTTTTAAAATGAATTCTATTTTATTAGGTTTGAGTTTTTTGTAAGAGTAAAAATATGGATGCCATCATTATTGAGGGTTTGAAGGTTGAAACAGTTGTTGGCTGTTTCAATTGGGAACGCCAAATCATTCAACCCTTAATGTTGGATCTCACGATCAATACAGATTTGGAACAGGCTGCAAGCTCAGATTTATTAGCAGATACCATGAACTATGCTGAAATTTGTGAAATATCAGCAAAAGTGATTCAAGAAGCCAAGCCTGAGTTGATCGAACACGCAGCAAAACTGGTGTTAAATGCGCTTTTTGCTACCTTTCCAGCGATAGAATCTATTATGATTACCATCCGGAAGCCTGCCATTATCGCGCAAGCAAATTCAGTAGGAATTCGTCTTGAACGACACCGCAATGATGTTCGCCCTAGCACTGGCGAGTAATCAAAATCCTGAGCAACATTTTGAACGTGCTTTTCAGCAAATCAGTGGTTTAGGTGAGACACAGTTTTCACCCATTTATCAAATTCCATGTCGTGATGGTGTGGGTGCAGACTATTGGAATGCTGCGTGTATCGTAAAAAGTAATTTGACAGTCGAACAGCTACTCAAATTCCTAAACAATATGGAATTCGAATCGGGTAGAATCAGACCGTCACATCAAATTACTTTAGATGTCGATTTGATTGCATGGGGAGAGGGTTTAAGCTCAATGCAGTTTAATGCGAAAAAACTACCACTTGCAGTTGATGTCAAAATTCCACTTTATGATATTTGGGCTCATGATCAGTTCAAAGTTTCTTTGAGTTATCCTGTTGTTGAGCAATGGGTCTGAGTTTAAAATGTATGTGAATGTTTGAATCCAATAAGCAGTTTTGAGCTGTGAATTCATGATTTCACCTATTTAACTCTTTTGTTAATTGGGTTTATGATGGAGCTTAATAGTTCTTTGATATTTTGATTGTATCGGATGATACTTTTAAAATTCGTTATACTTATTTAAAGTTACTCAAGGCATTGTGTTTCACAATGTCTTTTTGCGTTGAGGTTGGATATAAATTTTGGGAAATCTGTGTGATTGAAATAGATATTAAGATTTTAAAAGTTTTCTTTTATGTCTATAAGTTTAAAAACGTGTCACTTGCAGCCAGACAAATTGACATGAGTCAGCCTGCTGTCAGTAATTTGTTAAATAAGCTCAGAAAGTACTATTCAGATCCGTTATTTATTCGCGTTGAAAATGAGATGCGACCGACAGAATTGTCGATTCAGTTGTTTCCATTGATCTCTAATCTACTTAACAATTATGAAGCGATTTGTTTGCATAAAGAAGAATTCAATCATTTTGAATCGGAAAAAATTTATAACATTGCCATGACAGATGTGGCGCATTTGGTGTTATTGCCCCAAATTTCGGCATATCTAAAAGATCATGCACCAAAAGTTCAACTGAATGTTCATTCGATTAAACCAAACAGTTTGGAACTGTTAAAAAGCGGAACGTTGGATCTGATCGTAGGTTATTACGAAAACCTAGATGATCATTTCTATCAACAAAAGTTATTTGAACAGCATTTTGTGGTGATTGCTGCGAAAGACCATCCACGATTAAAAGATTCTAAAATCACGCTCGAAGATTATTTAAATGAAAAACATATCGATGTCGAGGTCGGCGTCGGGCATTTTTCATTTGAAACGCATATCAGCAAACTCGGTTATAAGCGTAATAAAGTGATGACTTTACCGAGTTATCTTGGCGTTGGCTTAGTGGTTCAGCAGTCGGATGCGATTGCGACAGTTCCCTATTATCTGAGTGAAGTTTTGCTTGCTCGTGGCAATTTGGAAATCTATGAACTTCCTCAAGGATTTCCAACCTATTCCATTAAACAATTCTGGTATATTGCCAATCATCATAAGAAAAGCCATCAATGGATTCGTCAAGTGTTCTATGAGAACTTAAAAGATAAAGATATTCATCTTTGATTTACAGAAACCAAAAAAGACCTGAATGATTCAGATCTTTTTTATCAAGCGTTATACAAATTTAAAGTACTTAACGAATAGTATTCAAACGCATAACATTTAAATCGAGTAACAACTAAATGAATATATCGATTCTGTGATTTAAATGAAATAACTGGTTTTGGTCATCAGTTTAGAAATCGCAGTCATAGTGATTTTAATTGGGATAGGTAAATCAACACCACCGGCATTTAAGGCTGTATCACGATGATGCAATTCATCTTCATTCATCTGTACTAAAATTCGACGTGAGCGTTCATCTTGCTCAGGCAACTGACTGATATGATGTTGTAAATGCAAACTCACTTGACGCTCTGTTTCTGCAACAAAACCAAGGCTATATTTATCACCTGCAATTCCTGCGATTGCACCCATACCAAAAGATAAGCCATACCAAACAGGATTAAATAGGCTTGTATGACTGTCTAATTCTTTTAAACGTTGTTCACACCATGCCAAATGATCTTGTTCTTCGATTGCTGCAAATTCCATTTCACGACGCACATTGGGAAGTTTAGCCGTGAGTGCTTGTCCATGATAGAGCGCTTGAGCACAGACTTCACCACTATGATTGACACGCATTAAACCTGCGACATGTCGTGCCTCACTGACACCGAGTTTAGCCTCAGCTTCATTACCTGGATTTTCACGCTGGGCGGACGTCGTGCCGGGCACAAGACTGCGTAGGGCTTGATCAAATGAATGAATAAATTTGTCGAGTCCAGTGTATTGACGCATGAATTAATCCTCCAACGCGATTTTTTCAGTTTTAAGCATAGGTTTTAAACGCAATAACAGCCAAGTGGTGAATAAAGCGCTTAGGATAGCTGTGATACTAAACAATATTTTGATATCAATTTTAAGGATGCTTAAAATTAAAATTGAGAATATTGCAGAGGATACCATGAATACGGCATTCAAAATGTTATTCGCAGCGACCACTCGCGCACGGTGTGAACGAGGGGAATAGGCTTGCATCATGGCATATAAAGGAACAATGTAAAAACCTCCACTGATTCCCAAAAGTGTGACTGCAATCATGACATGATAATAGCTCATACCTGAACTAAACATATCTGTAATACCAATAAAATCCCCGGTTCGTTCAGGAACGAAATTCAAGCTGACTGCTAAGTAGAAAGCAAATAAGGTTAAGCCTACAGCACCAATCGGCACCATTTTGATATTAACTTCAGAACCACCAATCTTACGGCACAGCAGAGAACCAACCCCAATCCCGACTGAGAAGAACGTCAGCAATAAACTTACGACATTTTCATTACCATGTAGGTTCTGTTGAGTGAGTTGCGGAATCTGAGTTAAGTAGGTTGCACCATAGAACCAATACCAAGAGTTACCCAGTAAAATGGTAAAGACGAGCGGTAAGGATTTGGCATAACGAATGGTTTGAAAGCTGGTACGAAAGAAGTTCCAATCCACATTGATTTCATTTTTATTGGTTTCTTGTTTGAGAATAAAACGACTACAGATATAACCAATCACGGCAATAGTCACGACAGTAAGGCTGATCCAGAGCAGATTACCAGCTGAGCTTGAAATCACCACACCACCTAGAATCATACCGACCAAAATGGCAATGGATGTGCCAGACTGGAATAAAGCATTACCAGACATTAACTCATTCGGTTTTAAAATTTCAGGCAAAATTGCGTATTTAATCGGACCGAAGAAAGTACTATGTGTCCCCATCAGGAAGAGCGCGACGAGGAGTAACCATAAGTTACCCAGCATGAAGCCAGCACTACCAATTAACATGATCACGATTTCAAGTAATTTAATATTTCGAATCAGAAAGGAACGTTCATACTTATCCGCGATTTGTCCTGCCGTTGCAGAGAAGATAAAGTAGGGCAAGATAAACAATAGTGCAGCAAGGTTGTTTAGCGTACTGACGCTTACTGTTTGCTGTTGAATAAATCCATAGGTAATGACCAGTAACAATGATTGCTTATAAACATTGTCATTGAGTGCTCCGAAAAACTGGGTCAAAAACATTGGTAAAAAACGTCGTGATCCTAATAGGTGCTCTTTCTTTTCCATGATGGGTCATCTTATTAAAAAATTATTAAGAAATGTGATGATTTGGTAACAGTATCTGAAAATCATGTATCATACTTTTATTCTAAAAAGTTCTGAAAATTATGATAATTTGGATCAATCTAAGACCATTTTATCTCAGAATTTTCACTATAAAATATAATGTGTTCAGAGCGTGGTATGCCAGAAAAAACTCAGTTTAAAAAATCTATGCTTGCACGTTGTATGCATCATATATCTCAGACGCATGATATCAATAAAATATTATGTACTAGTGTTTTTTTAAGTGTCTTTTCTTCATCGTTGGCAATGGCTGCTGATCCTGCGACTCAGCCGAAAGAATATATTCAATTACCAACGCATCCTGACATTGAAAAGCAAAATATCGAAAGTCTGGAAAATGCAGCTCAGATCCAAGGTGTTGAACCTGATAAAATTAAGCAACTGGATGAAAAACTAGAAACGATAGATCAGATGAATCAAGTTGATAGTTTGACGATGTTGCAGCAGCAGGAACAAAATCAAATTGATCCGACGGTGTTTAATCCAATCGAATTTGAAAATTTAGAAGATTTGCCGAACGAAACCGTCGATCAGTCGATGGCAGATGAAATATTACGGGTTGCTGAAGAAGCGAAAGTTGAAGCGCAGAACTTTAGAACTGGGGTAACGAAAGCGCCTGAAGTGGAAATGCCTGTTACAACACAAACAGAACTTGCTGAAATTGCCCAAGCACCTGTTGATATAGATCAACTCATGAATAATATTGAGTCAGATAGTAAAATCTCAGTGGGTGAAAATGAATCAGGTATTTCACTTGAACAACAAAGCGTTGAAGCGAAACCTGAAATCGAAAAGCCAAACTTTTTTAAACGCATTATCTATAAAATTAGACCGCCTCGTTTAAATCAGGCAGAAAAAGTTCCTCGAATTACGGCAGAAGTCGATGGCGCGCCAAAAGAATTGGCAGACAATATTAAAGCCAAATTATCTGCCTTTACCGTTGAGTCTTTTGAAGATTTTAATTCTGCCGTACCACAACTCAGAAATTTAACCCTACAAGCCTCTCAAGCGGTTGGTTATTATGATGCTGAGTTTAAATTTGAAAAAGTGAGCACGGGTCGAGTGCGGGTAGTCGTTACGCCAAATGAGCCTGTCAAAGTGCGCGAACAGAATATTCAGTTTTCAGGCGATGGTTCAAGATTGGCACAGTTACAAGTGATTAAAGTTCTACCTGAGTTAGAGTCTGGGGATATTTTTAATCATGGTAAATATGAAGCCACTAAGTTACGAATCACTGATGCAGCTATGAATAATGGTTTCTTCGATGCTTACTGGCGTATGCATGATGTAATGTTGGCTCGACCACAAAATCTTGCCGATATTAATTTAATGTATGAAACAGGGTCACGTTATAAATTGGATGATGTTGTATTCAGAATGAGTGACCCTAGTAAACCTTTACCGATTCGTGAAGAGATACTGCGTACACTTGCCCCATGGAAAGAGGGTGCAGATTACACCGCTTGGCGCGTGAATGCCCTGGCGAATAATTTAACCAATACACGTTATTTTAACTATACCTTGGTTGATGCTGTTAAGCCTGAACCGATTGTGAAACCTTTGGAGTTAGGCCCAGATTTACAGGCTTTGGTGGATCAACAAAAAATTGAGGCTTCAGCTTTAACCCCTGTCACTCAACAAAAACCCGTATCAGCAGAATCTGCAACATCCAAAAAACAAAATGTCGCAGATGAGAATCAATTTGCGGGTGTGCAGGAAAAACAGTTAAATCGTAGTGTGTCGGATGCAGAATCTCGTGCTAAAGCCAAAGAGGAAGAAACCTTAGCTTTACAGCAACAAGCGCGTGAAACAAAACATATCCCCGTGATTGTGACTCTAAATGCTGACAAGCTAAATAGTTTGGAAGCAGGTATTGGTTATGGTACAGATACAGGCGTACGTTTACGGAGTCAGTACCGCCGTGCCATCGTCAATGATCTTGGGCATTCATTTGATGCGAACTTAGAATTATCCAGAATACGTCAATCCATCGATGGCCGTTATAACATTCCCTATAAGCATCCTCTTAATGATTATATTAGTATCGTGGGGGGGTATGAACGGGAGTTGGATGACAAAATTGGTAATGGTTTGGAAGCCGTAACTGAGTCGGCTGTGGCAGGTGTAGATCGAATTATTCGAGGGGCTCGCCGTGATTGGCAGCATGTATTTGGTCTTCGTTATCGTCTAGATCGTATGACGATTCAAGGGGATTTAAATAATGATTTTGATGAAGACTTTAATTTTGATGATATTCCAGATGCCTTCTTAGCCCCGGGTGCAAGTGATGAACAGCAATCACTATTGCTCGGCTATGAAGCAACCAAAACGATCAGTGATACTCGCGTCAACCCATCTAAAGGTTTTAGACAGAACTATAAAATTCAGTTGGGTTCAAAAAATGCTTTGTCAGATGCGGATATGGCAATCGTGAATGCGAGCTGGAAAGGTTTATATTCGCTAGGCAGCAATAATGATCATCAATTGATTGGTGGTTTAAGTTTAGGTTATATCTTTACCAATGATTTTGAACGTGTCCCATATAACTTAAGATTCTTTGCGGGTGGTGATCAAAGTATCCGTGGTTTTGACTATAAGAGTCTCTCGCCAATGCAATACGATTTCAAAGTGGGTGGTCAGGCTTCTGGTGTCGCGTCATTAGAATATAATTATCAATTTAAAGACGGTTGGCGAGCTGCAGTCTTTGGAGACTACGGTAATGCCTATGACGAAAAGTTTAGTAATGATTCTGAATATAGCTTAGGTTTAGGTATTCGTTGGGCATCACCGATTGGTCCGATTCGTTTAGATGTGGCGTCAGGGATTTCTGATCCAGGACACCCCATTCGACTGCATTTCTTTATTGGGTCTCAGCTTTAATACATGATTTTTAAAATTGAGTTTTTGATGAAATGATTTTTATCAAGTAGCTTTAAATATGTCGTTTCCTACTTTAAAAGGTTGAAACAACATAAGTTATTTGAATGATGCATGATTTTTAAATTAATGGGATATTTATGGCTGAAGAAATAGAACAGCAACAACAACCTACACCACAAGCACCTTTACCCAAAAAGCCCCGTGTACTCCGCAGTGTTTTTTTAACGCTTGTGACCTTGTTGGTTTTTTTAGTTGCTGCTTTAGCTGTGATGTTCTCAACCGATAAAGGCAGTAAATTCCTGCTTGATCGTGCTTTATCAGCGCAGAAAATGATTAAATATGAATATGAAGGTGGCAGTTTACTTCGCGGTATTATTCTTAAAAATGTTTTGGTCACACTTAAAACAGTGGATGTAAAAATCGACCGTGCAGATGTTTCATTGGGTTGGCGTGCAATATTAGACAAAGAAGTGCATTTGAGCCATGCCAATGTCAATAATGTGGTGGTGATTAACAAATCTCCTCCGAGTAATGAACCTTTCAAGTTTAGTGAAATTAAACTGCCTTTTGTTTTACGGATTGATGAAGCAAACCTTGATCAATTACAAATTAAAACCGCGACCAGCAAAGTTGATTTCAGTGATATTTATCTAAAAGATGGTTTGTGGTCAGGCACAGAGCTTCAATTTAAAGATACGCGTATGGATATGGGGTATCTCTCTGTGAGAGATGCGGCTGGAACTATGAAATTTGAAGGCAAATATCCTTTAAATGCGACAGCAATTGTACGTCTACCTTCACTTAAAGCACTAAATGTTGAAGATATACATCTGAACGCACGTGGTTCACTAGATACGATTCAGGCAGGTGTTGCAACATTGACACCAGATCTACTGACAGGTTGGGCAGTGGTTCATCCAATGCGACCAAATGTACCGATGCAAGGGGCGCTGAATTTTAAAGATTATCATTGGCCGTTGATGCTTGATCAAGAACTGCTTTCTAAACAAGGTATTGCTAAATTTAACGGTGATATTAAGCGTCTAGATTTGGATATCAACACCGATATTAGTGGTAAAAACATTCCTCAAGGTCAATATACTGCATTGGCCAATACTGACTTAGTCAATCAATTGAATATCAGTAATTTAAATGGTCAATTGATGAAAGGTGCAGTGAATGTTGCAGGCATAGTGAGCTGGAAAGACCATGTACATTGGGATGTAAAAGGTCGATTAGATAAGATCAATCCAAAAGATGACATTATTCCGCAAGTGGTGAAAGATTTTCTTCCGCCAAGTCTAGATGCCAATATTGCATCTACCGGCGCTTTAAAAGATGGCATGGCTGTCAAAGCAAATGTTGATTTTGATCAATATGAAACTTGGAATGTAGACCTTAAACAAGCTGAACAAAAAAATAAACAACCCAACCCAATGCTCATGGATGTGGCTTGGAATAATATTGATCGAGCGATGCCTTATGTGGGCTGGCTGAGTAGTGAATCTGGTCAGGTTAAATTGGCATTGGTTGAAGGCAAACAAGACATTCATGTGGCGACCGTAGTCCGTACACATGAGAAAGGAGCTTTGCCAGCAGGTCAATATCAAGCTCAGTTAAATCTTAAAGCTAATCATCTCAATGTCCCTTCGTTTAGCTATATGGCGTCCAAAGGGAGTTTGACCGGACAAGCTGTGGTTGAACTCCCTGATGAGAAGCGTCAGTTGAAATGGAGTGCGTTGGTCAATGCCAAAGATTTCAATCCGCAATCCGTTTCAGCGGCAGCGCCGATCAATTTGTTGAATGGACAAATTAAGGCAAATGGCTATGCCAAACCGAATCAGCAAATTATTCAACTCGATGCAATTAATTTAACAGGTCAATTGGCGAATCAAACTCAGCCTGAAACCGTTAAATTGACGGGCAAAAGTACTGCTGCATTATTATTTAATGATGAAAAATCAGGCGGTGGCTTTAAAGGCTTTGCTGTGAATTACGACGGATTTTTACATGCCAGTCAATTGCCACAAGGCGATGGCTCGCTCAAAATTCGGGTTGCAGGGACACCAAGCCGTATTAATATCACAGAATTTAAACACAATGGTGTTGCTGGTCAGATCACAGCGAATGGCTTAGTCAATTTAAATAATGGTATTGGATGGGATGTCAATGCATCTCTGATTCGTTTTAAACCGCACTATTTTGTATCGAGTGTGCGTGGTGAAATTTCAGGAAATGTGAAATCGCAAGGGGTTTGGTCTGATCAACTGAAGCGCGTTAATGTAGAACGGCTGAACCTTGCAGGAATGATTAATAACAAAGCTTTGCGTGCCAAAGGTAATTTGGCTTTGATCATTAATTCAAATCAGAAAGGTTTTATACCGCAACAGTTTGAAGCCAATAATTTATTTGTTTCCTACGCGCAAAACCAGATTCAAGCCTCAGGCAATGCACAGAACTTACGTATCAAAGTTAATGCACCTGCGTTGTATGAAGTCTATCCAGGCTTACGTGGTCGCGCACAAGGCTTTGTCAATTTCCAATCACAGCCACGGCTTTCTGCAACAGCCAATCTTGCGATCGATAATTTTGGGTTTAATCATCTAGTCAGTGTTAAGAAGATTACCATCAAAGGTGAATTACCTACCTCTGAAACTGTAGCAAGCGCGATGTCTGCAAAAATGGAAAATTTACGCAGTGGTAATCGTGAAATTCAACATGGTGAAATCGCGATTGCAGGCACACGTAAAGCACATATTTTAAAACTTCAAGCATGGAACTATTATTCAAAATTCTACGTTCAGTTAGCGGGTGGTTTTAATCCACAAAATGATTGGTTAGGACAAATTCAACGAGGTGAATTTGACTCTGTTCGTGTTCACCTTAAACAAGAACAAAATGCACCCATTATTTATTCGACGGCAAAAACTGAGGTCTATGTGGGGCAACATTGTTGGTCGAGTCAACAAACCAAGCTGTGTTTTGATCAACCGATTCGTGCCAGTAAAACCAAAGGGAATGTCTCTTTTGTATCAAATAACTTAGATCTCAAAGATTTTGCAGCCTTTATGCCAGAAGGTTTGGCGATTACAGGGAAGCTCAATGGTTATGCAAAAGCAGCATGGGCGCAAGGAACAGAACCAAAAATTGATGCACGTTTAGTGACACGGAATGGCGTGATTGGTCTAAGTGCTGTAGACGGTGAAGACAGCTCCACCACGATGAATTACGATGAAGCCAGCGTCATTGTTAAAAGTATCAAGGAAGGTTTGATGTTACGTACGGATCTGAAAGCGCCAACCATTGGTACAGGCTATGCGAATGTCATTATTAATCCTTATGTAGATGCTAAACCGATGCGCGGTGAAGTTGCATTCAATCAGGTGCAATTACGTGTATTGAAGCCTTTCATTGCGGATGTCCGTAAATTAGATGGCACTTTGTCTTTAGCAGGAAAAATTGGTGGGACATTAACCAAGCCTTTGTTCAATGGAGAGTTACGCGTTAAAAACGGCCAGATCAGTATGATCTCATTGCCCGTCAATTTAACGAACTTACAACTCCATTCTTCTATTCGTCAGAATGAAGCCACCATCAATGGTGCGTTTAACAGCGGACGTGGCGTTGGTAAGTTGGTCGGTGGGATCGACTGGAAGGATGACTTACAGATTAAGTTGAATCTTAAAGGCAATGATTTACTGATTCGTCAAGCACCGTTGATCACTGCAATTGTAGATACAGATATCAGTTTAGATGCACGTCCACTGTCGAAAGCGATTACGGTGAAAGGAAAGGTTGATGTGCCTCGTGCACTGATTTCAATGCCGGAATCGAGTGCTTCGGTCGTGCCATTATCCGCCGATGTTCGAGTTGTACGTGAAGGCGATAATCAACTTGCGATTTTGAAAGCTGCCAAGCCTTGGGATATTCGTGCTGACTTGGAAGTGAATCTGGGACAACAGGTCATTTTCCAAGGCTTCAATAGCCGTATTCCTTTGCTAGGTCGAATTTATCTGTCTCAACAAGGCTTAGAGACAGCGATGCGTGCTTCAGGTGCAATTGGTGTGTCTAAGAAAGTCATCATTGAAGCCTATGGGCAAAGTCTAGATCTCAATCGTGCGATTGCTCGATTTAGTGGTGCATTGTCCAATCCGACTTTGGATGTCGATGCCAACAAAACCATTTCAGGCAGTATTGTGGGCTTACGCGTGACAGGTACAGCCTCCAGCCCAAATATTCAAGTTTATAATGATGCAGGCTTGTCCGATCAAGAAGCCATGAATGCCTTAATTACTGGACGTATCAATGATGGTTCAGGGAGTTTAAGTAATGCGGAAGGGTTTAAATCGGATGTGAGTAATACCATTGCTGCGGCTGGGATCAGTTTAGGTCTGGGGGGGACGCGTGCCTTTACCAATCAGATCGGACAAACTTTCGGTTTAAGTGGTTTAGCCTTAGATGCACAAGGGACAGGTGATGATACACAAGTGAGTTTGACGGGTTATCTAACACCTGACTTATATATCCGTTACGGTGTGGGTGTATTTACGCCAATCAATAAACTGACTTTGCGTTATCAAATGAATCAACGTATGTATCTAGAGGCGAGTCAATCATTAGAACGAGCAATTGATTTGTTCTATAACTGGCGATTCTAATATTTCTAATGGAAATATGGATCAAACTCTTACTTGATCTATATTTTCAATACAGATTAGTTAATGCTGATTAAAAGCTTACTTTTTTGTATAGATGGATTAGAACTCAATATTTCTAGGAAGGATATCGCTATGAAAAGAATGATCGCGATAGCAGGTTTAAGTATTTTAATGAGCGCTTGTGCGACAAGCTCTCAAATAACTGCCGAGACACCAAAAATTGGACTTGCAAACCCAGCCAGTACCCACTGTGTCAATAAAGGCGGAAGAATAGAACTGCGTACTGAAAGTGCAGGTCAAGTGGGGTATTGTCATTTACCTGATGGTCAAGTGATTGAAGAGTGGACGTTGATGCGTTCTGAACAATTAGAATGTATTGCTGAAGAAGCCAAAAAACTGATTGGGCAAGCTGATTTGACCGATGAACAAATCAAACAATTAACTCAATCATCAACTGTTAGAACAGTGTTGCCAAATCAAGCTGTGACTCAAGATTATCGATCTGATCGTATTACGATAGTTATTGATCCAACCAGCAAAGTGATTCGTTCAGCAAACTGTGGTTAATTTTTGCAAGGTGGATCACGACTGTGATGATGATATTTCTTATTTGTACTCAGTTTGATTATGATATGCAAATGAGGAGATTTTTATGAACAAATTTTTAGTGTTAAGTGGTGTATTGGGGACAGCAATGATGATCAGTGCTTGTGCTGAAAAGAAACCACTTACGCCAGAAGAGCAGTGGCAAGGTTACTGTAAAAGTATTGGTAATGCTGCACGTTCGATTATTCTTGATCGTCAAAATGGTATTTTGCATAAAGAAGCTTTGGAATATGCCAATAAAGTGACAGATCCCACCACTAAAAAGTTTGTTTTAGAGCAAGTGGCTAAAGCTTACGCATATCCAGCGGATCAGTTAGAAGTGGATAGTAATGGTCTACAAGTTCAGTTTAGAGACGAAGCCGAAAGGCAGTGTTTAGAAACGCCATTTGATGCCAAGGCATTGCCTGACTATAAACCGTTCTAAGGAACGGTTTTTTTATGTATTTAAAGACTGAACAAACAAAGGTTGTTCAAATTTAATTATAAATATATATTTGTATTGTTAATAAAAAATCAAATGTAGATATTAAGGTTAATATGAAATTTAAAAATATAAAACGATGTTGTTATGCGCTTGGATTTGCTTTTATTTGTACCTTAAGCCATTCAAGCTTTGCGGAAGAAAAATTAACGACTAAAGATATTAAAGTACTGAATCAAAAGGCAGATCAAGGGGATTTACAAGCAATTCAAGCCTTAATCATGATGTATGGAGAAGGTAAGCAAGTTACGCAAGATAGTAAAATGGCAATGGAATATGCGCAGAAAGGCATGGCATTGGGGGATTTAAAATCTAAATATACTGCTAGTATGATGTATTTACATGGTGTTGGTAATATACAAAAAGATTCGATAAAAGCAGAAAAATTGTTAACTGAGCTTGCAGAAATAGGTAATGTGCAAGCCCAGATTGCTCTGGGGAGTCATTATTTGACAGGTGATCTTTTACCTAAAAATCAAGTGTTGGGTCTGAAGTGGACGGAAGCTGCGGCCAAGCAAAATAATGGTTTGGCACTCAATAACTTAGGCTGGTTATATTATAAGGGTACAGGTGTAAAGCAGGATTATAAGAAGGCGGTTGCTTATCTTGAACAAGGTACTCAACAAAATAATGCTTTGGCCTACGGTAATCTAGCGACTTTATATGGTCGTGGGCATGGTGTAAAACAAAGTGATCAGAAGGCTTTTGAATTACTTAAAAAATCTGCCGAGCTTGGTCAAGCGAGTGCTAAATTTAATTTGGCATTGGCATACTACCAAGGTACAGGCACGAAAGTTGATCAGCAAAAAGCTTATGAATTGATGCAAGAAGCCGCGCAAGCTGGTGTGCCACAAGCGATTGAAGCTTTGCAAAATCAAGCATCTGATCAGCAAGGATGCAGAGAGGTTCAGAGTGTGGTGAACGGAGAAACATATACAGCGATTGAGTGTCCGATTATTTAAATCGATAGAATTAATATATTTAGAAAGCCAATGTGTATTTACATATTGGCTTTATTATTTTGAGTCTATTATTTGAGTAATCATTTCAGAAAAAATAATTAGCATAAAAACAGAAAAGCATATATACATAAATGATAAAGAGTAAAAAATCAGGAGCGAAACGATGGAAGTGGTCGCGTATATGAACAATGCCGATTTATTGCTTGAAGATGAGCAAGGCGTTGCTGTGATTAATGGGAGTCATTATGTGCTGAGTTTGGGAGATCGCGTTATCATTAAAGAAGTGATCAATCAACACGCCAAAATTTATCGAGTACAAATCAGTTTTGCCTATGCAGATCACAGTATGTTACACGATGATGAGATTTTAATCCGATTTGAAGGAACTCGTGACACATTAAAAGAATATTTGCTTAAAACCACTGTACACTAAGGTGTAATGTTCAAATTCAGATAAAAAGAGCAACATACAGTTGCTTTTTTTTCGGCTTTAGAGCCTTAAGTTCAGTTTCGAATGATTTGTTGTGCAAATAGACCGAAGAATTCATTTTTAAATCTAATCATTAAGAATTCTGATATTTATCTATGAAATAATGGTCATCACGAATAAATACGGGACTTGCATTAACTTTTGGCCCGAATTTTAGTAAAATTTGATAGTCCATATTATCTTTGATGCTTTAAATAAGCAGGAATTCAAAGATAATTTTTTAAAAAGAGGAATTACACCGTGCTAGAAGCTTACCGCCAACACGTTGCAGAACGTGCCGCACTCGGAGTCCCACCGAAGCCACTTGATGATGCTCAAACAGCTGCATTAGTTGAATTATTAAAAAATCCACCAGCTGGCGAAGAAGCGTTTCTAGTTGATTTACTAGAAAACCGTGTTCCAGCGGGTGTTGACCAAGCTGCTTACGTTAAAGCTGCTTTCTTGGCTGCTTTGGCAAATGGCGAAGCGACTTCACCATTAGTAACTAAAGAACGTGCGGTTTATTTACTAGGTACTATGCTTGGTGGTTACAACGTAGCGCCTTTAGTTGCACTTCTTGATAACGCTGAACTTGCTGAATTAGCGGCTGAAGCATTGAAGAAAACTCTTCTTGTATTTGATGCGTTCCATGACGTTGCTGATAAAGCACGTGCGGGCAATGCAAATGCAAAAGCTGTTATGCAATCTTGGGCTGATGCTGAATGGTTCACATCACGTCCAGACGTTCCATCTGAAATCAAATTGACTGTTTTCAAAGTCACTGGCGAAACAAACACAGACGACTTGTCACCTGCACAAGACGCTTGGAGCCGTCCAGATATTCCATTGCATGCAAATGCAATGTTGAAAAACGTTCGTGATGGTATCAACCCAGAAGTTCCGGGTGAAGTTGGTCCATTAAACCAAATTAAAGATTTAATCGCGAAGGGTAACCAAGTTGCTTACGTGGGTGACGTTGTTGGTACAGGTTCATCTCGTAAATCTGCAACGAACTCTGTTCTTTGGTTCTTTGGTGATGACATCGCTCACATCCCGAACAAAAAAGACGGTGGTTACTGCTTAGGTTCTAAAATCGCTCCGATTTTCTTCAACACAATGGAAGATGCTGGTGCATTGCCAATCGAAATTGATGTTGCAAACATGAACATGGGCGATGAAATCGTTCTGAACATCGATCACGCTGCTGCAAAAGTAACTGCATCTAAAGATGGCGCTGTTATTGCTGAAGCTGAACTTAAAACGCCTGTACTTCTTGATGAAGTTCGTGCGGGTGGTCGTATCAACTTAATCGTTGGTCGTGGTTTAACTACTAAAGCGCGTGAAGAATTAGGTCTTGCTCCATCGACTTTATTCCGTGTTCCAGTTCAGCCTGCTGCTACTGGTAAAGGCTTCACTCAAGCTCAAAAAATGGTGGGTCGCGCTTGTGGTCTTCCTGAAGGTCAAGGTGTACTTCCAGGTACTTACTGCGAACCTAAGATGACAACTGTTGGTTCTCAAGATACAACAGGTCCAATGACTCGTGACGAATTGAAAGACTTGGCTTGCCTAGGTTTCTCTGCTGACCTCGTTATGCAATCTTTCTGTCATACCGCTGCGTATCCAAAACCAGTTGACGTTCAAATGCAACATACGCTTCCTGATTTCATCATGAACCGTGGTGGTGTGTCTTTACGCCCAGGTGACGGTATTATTCACTCTTGGTTAAACCGTATGCTTCTTCCAGATACTGTTGGTACTGGTGGTGACTCGCATACTCGTTTCCCAATTGGTATTTCGTTCCCAGCGGGTTCTGGTCTTGTAGCGTTTGCTGCAGCAACAGGTGTTATGCCACTGGATATGCCTGAGTCTGTACTTGTTAAGTTCAAAGGTAAAATGCAACCTGGTATCACACTACGTGACCTCGTACATGCCATTCCTTACGTTGCGATTCAGCAAGGTGACTTAACTGTAGAGAAGAAAGGTAAGAAAAACATCTTCTCTGGTCGTATCCTTGAAATCGACTTAACAGAAATGGAAACTGACTTAACTGTTGAGCAAGCGTTCGAACTTTCTGATGCTTCTGCTGAACGTTCAGCTGCTGGTTGTTCGATCACGCTTTCTGAAGAGAAAGTTGCTGAATACCTTCGTTCAAACATCACTATGCTTAAGTGGATGATTTCTGAAGGTTATGGCGATGCGCGTACGATGGCTCGTCGTGTTGAGAACATGGAAAAATGGTTGGCTAACCCATCACTTCTTAAAGCGGATCCAGATGCTGAATACACGAAAGTGTATGAAATTGACCTTGCTACAATCACTGAGCCAGTGCTTTGCTGTCCAAACGATCCAGATGATGCGAAATTGTTATCTGACGTTCAAGGTGTGAAAATTGACGAAGTATTCGTTGGTTCATGTATGACGAACATCGGTCATTTCCGTGCAACTGGTAAGTTACTTGAAAAAGTTCCTGGTGGCGTTTTGAATACTCGTTTGTGGATTGCTCCTCCAACGCGTATGGATGAACATCAGTTGATGGAAGAAGGTTTCTATAACATCTATGGTAAAGCTGGCGCGCGTACTGAAATGCCAGGTTGTTCATTATGTATGGGTAACCAAGCACGTGTAGCTCCGAACACGACTTGTGTATCGACTTCTACTCGTAACTTCCCGAACCGTTTAGGTCAAGGCGCGAACGTTTACTTAGCTTCTGCTGAACTTGCTTCTGTTGCTGCTGTACTTGGTAAATTACCAACTCCAGAAGAATACCAACAATATGCGGCTCAAATTGATAGCATGTCTGCTGACATCTACCAATACTTAAGCTTCGACAAAATGAGCGACTATACAGACGCTGCTAAAGACGTTGATACGAAGAAAATTGCTGCTGCTCAATTAACTTAATTGTTGATTAAAAAGTAGTTTACAATAAGGGCTGATTAATCAGCCCTTATTTTTTGAATGTAGTTTGAGTTTGTATAAATATGAAACAAAAGTGGGACTTTGAAGAATCCATAGAGTGTTTTAAAACTATTGATACGTGTTTACGTTGTATTTATAGCGGTGAAAAGCATATGTATCGACCCTTATCTGTACAATTGAGAATATTGTTATGCGATAAAAGTAATAATTCTAAACCTTTATTGTTACGCTTAATGTCTAATTTTGAACTTCAAGAGTTAAGAGCAGTACGGAAATTTTGTAGCAAGGAATCTGTAAATGACTGGAATAATAAACTATCAATGCCGTTTGAGATAAGAAGATATTCTAATGGTATAGAGGATTGTTTTCCTTTATTAGGAAACAATTTAATTTCTTTGGAAGAGTGGGTGAATCAGATTATCACCTTATATCCAGAAGAAATAACTGTAGATAAACTAATTAAAAAGGTTGCTAATCGTGGAGGTGGTGCGCATGTGCATACTTCAGCTGATCCATTTATTAGTAATTTGAGAAAAATAATTTTATTTGATTCTAGTTTGGATGAATTGTTATTACTTGCTATTGCTAAAGTAATGCAACAAATAGGCTTTTCTATTGTACAAATGTATGAAAAAGAAGAATATTCTCTGCCCTTAAAAAACTATGATCATTCGCATCCTACAATTGTTAATGCAATTAGAATTCAAGAAAGATTTTTAAGTTATCCATATCAGGTGGCAAACCTTTTAATATGACATTCTTATTTAATAGCTGACAACTTTAACACTCCAATAAATAAGTCGGTTTAATCCCTACATTAAAAGATGATTTAGCATGTTGATGTAAGAAGGGCAAAGTAATCCCGATTCCTGTGTATTGGCGGTTTGCTTAATGGAACACAGGTGAAAGACCAAGGCGATAATTTTGTCTGTGTTGAAAGTAGAGTTATTTTATTTAGTTTTAGACTTACAAAAATTTAAGTTTGAAAGTGATTTTCTAACATCTCATTAGATTCAAATTTTATAAAATCATTTCAATAATAGAGGTGATTTTTATGAAACTAATGTTTGGATTGCTATGCGTAGTACTTATTCTCTCAGCATGTTCAGGTGTCGAAATCAGAAAATATGATGAAGGCAAGGATCCTTATCTAAAGACAAAGCGAGATACCGTTAATATGTCTGAGTATGACCGACAACGCTATTACGATCAAAATGGCATGGGTTTAATTAAGCCTTATGATCAAAAGATACCAAGAAGATAGGTAGAGTCTGAATACTACTTTACAGTTCATTCAATGCATCGTTTAATCCACGCATTGATAAGTGAAGATAAGTTGAAGTAAACGAAATGGCAAAACAATCCCGATTCCTCTGTATTGGTGGTTTCCTCAACGGAACTCAAGTCAAAGACCAAGGCGATAGCTTTGTCTGTGTCGAAAAAGGTAAGAATGTGAATTACATCAAGAAGGAAATTTTCCATCCAGATGCTTGGGATCATGACTACTATGTCTGTGAAACCACTACAGATAAACAAGCTTATAATTGGGTGTACGACATCAAAAAATAAGTTGTTTCTATGAATTAAAAATGAGCCATGACGTAGAACGTGATGGCTTTTTTTTATGCATACATATATTTCAAAATAAAAATATAGAATAAGGGTTACACTTTTCTAGCTGAAGAAAATCCATAATCTTGCTAAAAAGTGAACAAAATAATATGGATAGCAAACTATGCATTTCGAAGTAGACGCTTTTGGCACTATCGTCATTGCTGTATTTTTTCTATTTATTGGACGTTATTTGGTCAATAGAATACAATTTTTTAAGAACTACAATTTACCTGAACCTGTCATTGGTGGTTTGGTTGCGGCTATTACAGCATTTGTACTTTATAAGTTTTTTAATATCAGTACCACTTTTGACGCACAAATCCAAACCATCTTAATGCTGATGTTCTTCACCTCGGTGGGTCTAGGTGCGGATTTTGTCAAACTCAAAGAAGGTGGAAAATCACTTTTAGTCTTTCTCCTCTGTGTGATCATGTTTGTACTGGTGCAAAATGCAGTCGGCATGAGTTTAGCTTCGGTACTGGGGCTTGACCCACTGATCGGCTTAATTGTGGGTTCAATTACACTGACAGGTGGTCATGGCACAGCAGGGGCTTGGGGTGCAGTCTTAGAAAACCAACATGGTATACAAGGTGCAATCGTACTCGGTATGGCCAGTGCCACGTTTGGCTTAATTATTGGTGGTGTAGTGGGGGGTCCAGTCGCTAAATTTTTAATTAAGCGTCATCAACTCGCTGAAAAATCTACAGAGGATTTAAACCAGCAACAACTTGATGAGACAAGCAACACAGCTCCTTTTGAACATCCAAAGAAAACCCGACTCATTACAGCAACCGATGCAGTCACTACACTTGGCATGTTTGCTCTGTGTATTTATTTTGCCAACGTAATGACTGATTTTAGTCAGGGTCAATGGTTTGAGTTGCCTACATTTGTATGGGCATTAGGGGCAGGTGTAGTGGTTAGAAATATGCTGGAGCATGTATTTAAAGTCAATATCTTTGACCGAGCGATTGATGTTTTTGGAAATGCATCTCTATCCTTATATTTATCCATGGCATTGCTCTCACTGCAACTTTGGCTACTCGCAGATTTGGCAGGACCACTCATTACGATTTTAATTGTTCAAACATTAGTTCTGATTCTATTTACTGCATTTGTTACTTTTAAAATTATGGGTAAAAATTACGATGCAGCCGTATTGGCAGCAGGGCACTGTGGCTTTGGTATGGGGGCGACTCCCACAGCAATTGCCAATATTCAAGCCGTGACCAATACCTATGGACCATCACATAAAGCATTCTTAATCATTCCACTTTGTGGAGCTTTCTTTATTGATATAGTCAATGCTGTGGTGATTCAAACCATCATTGGTTTTTTTGGATAATATCGTATTTAATCTTCTATTGTGAATACAGCTGATCTATTTACTTGTATATGATTAATTTTTAGAGCGATCATCAAGCACCTTAGGGTGCTTTTTTATTTTTAGGCAATAAAAAGCCCCATGGTTAGGGGCTAGTCGTATATGAGTCAAGCTCACATACTGTAAGAGGCTCATCTCACACTGAGGGTATTAAAACATATTTAATAAGATTTAGGTAAAAATAAAGAATATAAGTCAAAAGCTGAATCTAACTGATTTGAATGTTAATATATCGATAGCTATATGATTTATAAAAGTAAAAATTTTCTTATTAACAATTAATATTTGAAGTGACTGTTTAAACAATGAAATTTATAAAACTTACCATTTTTACGACACTATTGTGTTTACAAACAATATCAAATGCACAATCAATTGATCAGAAGATAATTGAATTAGATCAAAGGGCACAATCTGGAGATGATCAAGCTCAGTTACAGTTGGCAGCAATGTACTGGTCAGGAAAAGATATTCCAAGAGATGCAAATAAAATGCTTAATTATATGCAGATGGCTGCGAGTTCGGGCAATGCTTCTGCATACTATAACTTGGGGAAGCTTTATTCTGAAGGACTTGATGTCCCAAAAAATATAGCATTAGCAATAGAAAATTATTCTAAAGCAATTGAATTAGAGCACCCTAAAGCAGCTTACAATTTAGGATTAATTTATCTTAGGCATCCAGAGTTGGATAACAGTCATGACCAAGCTTTTAGGTATTTCAACAAAGCAGAGGAAATGAAAGATGAGAGTGCTCAAATTTATTTGGCTTATATGTACCGTGAGGGCTTGGGCGTACAGGTGAATTTAGAAAAATCGCGTAAATATGCGAGCCTACTCGCTAAAAAAGGGAACCCTCATGCAATCTTAGAGTTAGCGAAAATAGAATATAAAGACGAAAACTATATAAAAGCCACTCAATTATTTGAGTCTTTAGGTAAAGACTTTGATCAGGAGAAAGCGCCCTATCTAGCATATATCTATATGGGTGGATATGGAATTCCTGAAAATTTACAGATTGCAAAAAAGTGGCTGAGCATTGGTGCTGAAGAAAATAACGACGCTTTTGCTCAGTATTATTTGGCTCAACTATATGAAAAAAACGATAACCATAAAGACTTAGAAAAGGCCTATCAGTGGTATTTAAAATCAGCAGAACAAGATCATGCTGAGTCAATTATTGCATTAGCAAAATTTTATAGTGAAGGAATATATGTTGAAAAAGATCAAACTAAAGCTTTGCAATGGTTGGAAAAAGGTCTAAGTAAAAATGACCCTGATGTTCAATTTGAAATGGGATGGTGGTATTTCATTGGTCATGTGGTTGAAGAAGATCGGATTAAAGCAAAGGAATGGTATGAAAAAGCAGCGGATCAAAATCATATCAATGCAATGCTTAATCTCGCCGAATACTATAATGGAGGGCTCCTTGAAGCACCTTATTATAAACAATCATATAAAATTTATCAGAAAGCTGCAGAATTAGATAATGCAGTAGCTCAACATTCTTTGGGGGTATTGTACGAAAAAGGATTGGGAGTCGAGTCAAATTTAGAAAATGCAATTTCTTGGTATAAAAAAGCGATTCACAATGGTAATACAAACTCTGAAGTAAATTTAGCTTTGGTTTATATCAAATTGGAGCAATATGATTTGGCTAAAGCATTATTAGAAAATGCCTTAAAGTCCAATCACGCACATGCATATTTAAATTATGGAATATTATATTTCCATGGTTGGGGTGTCGTGCAAAATCAAGAAAAAGCACTTGAATATTTCAAAATTGCTGCGAAGTCAGATATTGCAGAGGCACAATTTAATATCGCAATGATTCTCATTAGTCAGAGCTGCGCTTGTGGACAAGAAGATGAGGAGAAACCGGTTTTCCATTGGATGCATAAAGCAGCGCAAAACAATTTCCCATTGGCACAATACCATTTAGGTTTAATGTACAGTAATGGTGACTTTGTAAAACAAAATAAGGAGTTGGCTGGATATTGGCTGAAATTGGCAGGTGATCAAGGGGTAAAAGAAGCTGTCGATTTTTTGCATAATATAGAGCAATAGTGCTTCATTACGGTCTAATAAGTAGCATAGTCCAATCACATTTTACCAATAAGTAGGGAGAGAATACCTGCTGCAATCAGCGGTCCTACTGGTACTCCACGTAGGATCGCAACACCAGCCACCGTACCAATCAATAAACCTGCGACAATATTAGGCTGATTTGCCATTAAAGCCACACCGCGACCACCTAGCCATGCGACGAGTAAACCAATACCAATGGCAAGAATGGAGTTTAAGCTCATAAATGATTTTAAAATGTCTTTACCTGGAATAGCACCACTGGCAATCGGCGTTAATACACCAATCGTAAGGATAATAATCCCGATATTTAAACCGTGCTGTTGAAGCAGGGGGAAATATTCATTGAGCGGTGTGATTCTAAATACAATTAAAACGGCGACAGCGATAGTCACAGCAGTATTTTGGCTAAAGATGCCACAAGCCAAAAGAATGATCAGAACGATTAAATTAAGATCTAATTGCGACATATATCGTGTCCGAGGCTTATCAGTTAAATGCGAGAAAGTTATAATAGTTTAACTGATTCGCTGATGAAGTGCTGTACACAAAAAAGATGTGCAATATTTTGGAAGTTTTCTAAGTTCACACAGGTTTTAGGTAAATATCATGATTTTAGAAAAAATGTTGCAATCACAAGGTTTTGGTTCGCGTAAACACTGTCAAAATCTCATTAAAAATGGTGCAGTTCAAATTCAAGGTGAAATTGTTTCAGATCCAAAATTAAAATTAAAGCTCGATCAGTTAAAGTTCAGCGTATCTGGGCAAAGTTATCAATATCGTGAAAAAGTCTATATTGCACTCAATAAACCAGTGGACTATGAGTGTTCGCACCAGGCCACGCATCATTTTAGTGTATTCGATTTATTTGATTCTATGCTGTTAGAGCGAGGGCTACAGTGTGTTGGTCGTCTCGATCAAGATACGACAGGCTTACTTTTATTGACAGACGATGGTCATTTTTTACAATCACTGACGCATCCTAAAAAGCATGTACCTAAAGTCTACCGAATGCAGACTGCTGATCCTGTAACAGATGAGCAATTGTTGCAATTAAAACATGGTGTAGAACTGCGAAATGAAAAAGCGGTATTTGCAGCGACGGATGTTAAGCGAATTAATCAACATGAAATGCAAATGGCCATTCATCAAGGGGTTTATCATCAAGTAAAACGCATGTTGGCAGCAGTCGGCAACAAGGTCGAACAGCTACATCGTCAACAAATCGGCTTGCTTAAACTGCAAGATTTGGCAGAAGGTGAGTGGGTTTATCTAACTGAAAGCCAAATTCAAGCCGCAAAAAATCAAGTTTCAGATGCCAATGAGACCGTGTTGAACATCTAAATTAAATATATAAGGTGATATTTACTTTGATCTTACATAATTAAAGCTTATAGGAAGCAGTGGTAAGTTTGAAACTCATCATCCTTCACAAATCCCATTTCTTCGTAAAGTTGATGGGATTGATAGTTGTTTTTTTGAGTTTCAAGGCTGATACGAATCGCTTTCTCGTGGCGTGCAAATAAGATCGCAGTATCAATCAGTTGTTTTGCAGAACCTTGACGTCTGAAACGTGGACTGACATAGACATCATCTAAAATGTAATAGCTTGAACAAGCCACTGAATTGAAGCCTAAATACAAAATCACAAAGCCTGTGATCACATCATCTTTAATATGAATGAAGATGACACTTTGTTGATTGCTAAAGCGCTGGGTCAAAAAATTTAAAGATTGTTGAAGGTTGGAAGAAGTTCCATAGAACTGACGATATTCATCAAAAAGTACAGCAAGTTTCTCTAAATCTTCAGAAGTGGCACGTCTAACAATCACTGTCTAGCTCCTTACACATAAACTTATGCACATGAGCTAATCATAAATTGAAGAATAGAAGGAAAATAAATTGTTTAAAAATACGACACTGTTAAGTTTTGTCTTTGTAGTCTAGTGAAATTGATAAATTAAAAAATATATTTCATGCACAATTTCAAATCTATTTTTGATCACTTTCACCTAAGATTGCGTTTAGTTCAGCAAAGAAATCATCTTCATCCAGATCAGATGTAGACGTTGTCGCTGTACCATCCTGATCTTGCTTTAATTTTTTAAGCTTAAGTAGTTGATCCATATTGATACTTTGATTTTCAATCGCGAAGGGGATTGATTTAGTGAGTACAACCTGTTTAAAAAACAAACGAACGGCTTGAGCCGGTGTAATCCCCAATTGCTTAAATACAGCAAAAGCATGTTTCTTTTCTAGAGAGTCAAGTCGAACTTGATAAACTTCTGTTTTTCTCATGAATACAACCAATCGACTTAAATGCTTAAGATGCTATTTTAATCAAAGTTTTCTGAATTTCAATGTTTTATCATAAAAAAGTGATGAATTGTCATTACAATGAAATTATAACGTCAGTACCAAGCCAGAGAAAAAGTGCATCGCTGTAGAATTCACAGGATCTATAAAGTAAACTTCTTTGGCTAATAGTTGTAAAGGTTGTGAAAAATCATCTTCTGCTTTATGTGCAACTTCGGGATAAAATGAATCGTTTTTGATTGGTATGCCTACATGGTTCAGGTGAACACGAAGTTGATGTTGCTTACCGGTTAAAGGCTTCAACTGATACAGTGCCCATTTTTGATCATATTCTAGTAGTTCAATCGTCGTTTCACTGTTTGGCGTACCTTGTACAACGTGCATGGTATAAAATGGTTCGCCTTTATCCATTCGCAATTGGATCGTTTGAGGGAACTGTAAATCCTCTCGGAAAGGTGCAATGGCATGATAAATTTTTTGTACTTTTTTATCCGCGAATAATTGTTGGTAAAGTCCGCGCGTTTCAATTCTTTTTGAAAAAAGAACTACACCTGCAGTTTCACGATCTAAACGATGAATTGGCGTCAGATCAGGGTTACCAGTGGTTTTTTTTAAACGCACCAAGAGCGTTTCTTGAACATATTGTCCAGTGGGGCTGATGGTGAGAAAGTGAGGTTTATCGACAACCAAGAGATCTTCATTTTCAAATAGAATTTTTTCAGTAAAAGGAACACGTGTTTCATTTGCCAAAAAACGATAATAATAAATATGTTGTCCTGATAAATAGGGCGTATCTAAATTCAGTGCATGTCCTTGGCTATCGATAATTAAATGATCTTCAAATCTTTGTCTCCATTCTTCTTTATTGATGTGTTGAAAATGTTCACATAAATAATCAAAGAGGGACTTAAGTGGCTCAGCAGATTTAGGAATAAAAACTTTGCTCGCAGTTACTCCATCGATCATGGGTGGTTTGTAGATATTTAAACTGTTCAAAAGAGGATGCTTTGAATGGATTGGAGTAGACATGAGCAAATGTTTCAAAAGAAGAGTGAGACTTAAACAGAATTTAAGTTTGGATGATATTTCAGTGAATAGTAAACATGATGCAATGAGCACATAGGCTTTAAACGCACGAAATGTTATTATACGCGATCAATTGAATTATGTTGTGAACGTGATGCCGTATTCATTTAAATTAGACCTAAATAGTGAACTCGATACCCAGAAGCTTGCGGTTTTCTTGGGGCAAAATATTGCACAAGGTGTGGTTTATTTGATTGGTGATTTAGGTGCAGGAAAAACGACACTAACGCGCTATTGGCTACAGAATTTAGGTCATCAAGGTGCTGTCAAAAGTCCAACCTATACCTTGGTTGAGCCGTATAAAATTAATCAAAAAGACGTATTTCATTTCGACTTATATCGCCTCAATGATCCCTACGAGCTTGAACTCATGGGTATTCGTGATTATTTAGACATCGATGGGGCATTATTTTTATTTGAATGGCCATCTAAAGGTGGTGACGAAATTCCTAAAGCGGATGTCATTATCAATATTCAACGCTCAGGCGAAGACGATCTTCGCAAAGTGACGATTGAAATGAATTCTATGGAGTTCTTTGAAGCATTAGAAGCTTACTACGCAGGTTGATTGTATGCAGGATGAGCAACTCAGTTTAAGGCGCATTCATCACTTAGATCCAGCACTCGCTAACCAAATTGCTGCGGGTGAAGTGATTGAGCGTCCGTCATCTGTCGTTAAAGAATTAATGGAAAATTCGATTGATGCAGGCTCGACAGAGCTGATTATTCGTGTTGAACAGGGTGGTAGCACCCTAATTGAAATTATTGATAATGGTCGTGGCATACATGCAGAAGATTTGCCTCTTGCGGTTATGCGACATGCGACCAGTAAGATTAAAACCTCTGAAGATTTGCACTCGATTGTCAGTTTAGGCTTTCGTGGTGAAGCTTTAGCATCCATCGCTGCTGTATCACGTCTCACCTTGACCAGCAGTCGCGATGACTCAGGTGTGGGGTATCAAGTAGAAGTCAATGGCACGGCATTTGATCATCAAGAGATTCAACCTGTCGCGATGCAACAAGGAACACATATACGCGTACAAGATCTGTTCTTTAATGTTCCTGCACGACGTAAATTTTTAAAAAAGCCCACCACAGAATTTGGTCATATTGAAGAAATTGTTCGTCGCTTGGCTCTCACACATTTTGATATTCGTTTTGTGCTTGAGCATAATGGCAATATTCGGCTGAATTTACCTGTTGCCGATAGTGGTGAACTACGATTCCAACGTGTACAGCAATTATTGGGTCGTTCTTTTACTGAAAATGCGTATTGGATGGATGCTGACAGTATCAATATGCGTTTGTCGGGATGGTTAGGTCATCCATCCGATGCACGTGGGCAGAGCGATTTACAGTATGTCTATGTGAATGGCCGAATTGTTAAAGATAAAACGATTTCGCATGCCTTGCGTATGGCTTATGACGGCATTTTGCATGGACATCAGCATGCAGCATATTTATTGTTTTTGGAAGTTGATCCTGAAAATATTGATGTCAACGTGCATCCCACGAAACATGAAATTCGTTTTTTGAATCAACGCGAAGTGCATGAGTTTGTACGTCATTTTGCAAAGGAGACTTTGTCTCAATTTCAGACGGCTTCAGCAGATTTAGCAGATGCAATGAAACTGGATATGCAAAATGCTGAAACTGGTACTGTGATTGCTCAACCACGTTACCAAGAACAATTCCAACTGCATAAGAACAATCAGCAACGGGGTGTAAATGAAGACTTAAGTCAGCGAATAACAGGGCAAGGATCATTTCAACCGACTTCAAAAAATGGTGATGCGCTTCTTACAGACTTTGGTTCTTCAGAGCCTCAATCGATTCAATATCGTTCGCCATCTTCAGCGTCGGGCTATCAAGGCTCAGCGCAACTGAATAATGCCTTAAAAACATATTTATCACCCTTAAAAACCCATCAAAATAATGAACAAAGTGAAGATGATCAAACTGAGCAAAAATCTGACTATGTCGTTAAGGTCGATGAATTCCCTTTAGGAATTGCAATCGCGCAATTACATGGGATTTACATTCTAGCTCAAAATACTGAAGGCTTGATCATTGTTGATATGCATGCTGCACATGAGCGTATTTTATTACAGCAAATGAAACAGGCATGGGATAAACCTGACTTTTGGATTTCTCAACAATTATTGATTCCAAAAGTTATTTCTATTACACGTATGCAAGCCACGCGTATTGAAGACTTAAAACCACAACTGGAACGGTTAGGTTTGGATATTGATCAATATGGGGATGATCAGGTGATTGTTCGCGGGGTACCTGCAATTCTACTCAAAGCAGATTTAAATGCTTTAGTTGCCGATTTGCTCAATGATTTAGATCCAAATGATCAAGCTCAAGCTTTGCAACAGAAGCGAGACCAAATCTTGGCAGGTATGGCGTGCCATGGTGCAGTAAGAGCTCATCGCTTGCTCGGGCTGTCTGAAATGAACGCTTTACTCCGCCAAATGGAACAAACTGAGTTTGCCAGTCAATGTAATCACGGTCGACCAACTTGGCGTGCATTTCCATTGTCACAATTAGATAAATTATTTGCTCGAGGAGAGTAGTTGTACATGTCGAACCATCAGCCTGTTATCAATTTAATGGGACCTACAGCCAGTGGGAAAACAGCTTTGGCATGTGAGCTTTACGAACGTGGTGGATTTGAAATCATTTCCGTGGATTCTGCCTTAATTTATCAAGAGATGGATATTGGTTCTGCAAAACCAACGAAACAAGAGCAAGCACTCTATCCGCATCATTTGATTGATATTATTACGCCTTTGGAAGTCTATTCTGCTGCACAATTTGTAGAAGATTCAACACGACTCATTGATCAAATTCATGAAAATAGCAAAACCCCAATTTTAGTTGGTGGTACGATGTTGTATTTTAAAGCTCTACTTGAAGGTCTAGCGAATAACCTACCTACTGCCGATGAGTCGATCCGACAAGAAATAGAACAGCAGGCAGCCCGAAATGGGTGGGAATCGGTCTATGAAGAGCTCAAAAGCGTTGATCCTCTAGCGGGTGAGCGATTTAAAATTTCAGATCGGCAACGTATTATCCGTGCACTTGAAGTTTATCGATTAACGGGTCGTCCAATTACACAATTACAAGCAGAACAGCCAAAACAAACAGCATATCGTTACAATTTTCATAACTATGCATTGATGCCAGATCGGTTAGAATTGCATAAACGAATTGAACTTCGTTTGCAAAAAATGTGGGAAATCGGTTTTTTAAATGAAGTTGAGTATTTAATAGGAAAATACAATTTAAGTGATAATTTGCCGTCAGGAAGATCAGTCGGTTATCGTCAAGCTTTAGAATTTCTTAAAAATAGTGATAAAGGTCACAATAATAAACTCGAAATGGAGGACAAATGCTTGTTTGCAACACGACAACTTGCAAAACGTCAATACACATGGTTACGTTCTTTGCAAGAAGCGCACAGTTTTAAAACTTATTTATCAATTAAGCAAGCTCAAGAAGACTTGCGAAACTTATATGGATAAAGCAAAATTTACGCACTGTCTTTTTTATAAATTTTAATTGAAAAATAAAGATAGTTTTTGCGCTGATTTTAAATTTTTTGGAGTATAAAATGTCTAAAGGTCAAACTTTACAAGATCCGTTCTTAAATTCTCTCCGTAAAGAACGTATTCCTGTTTCTATTTTCTTAGTTAACGGTATTAAATTACAAGGTCATATTGAATCTTTTGACCAATATGTTGTTCTTTTGAAAAATACTGTAAGCCAAATGGTTTACAAACATGCGATTTCTACAGTTGTGCCTGCACGTAACCCACGTCCTGCTGGTGCTCCTGCTGGCGCTCCTGCTGCTGGCCAAGGTGGCTTCGGTGGTCAAGGTGGCTTTGGTGGTCAAGGTGGCTTCGGTCAAGGTGGCTTCGGCGGTCAAGGCGGTGGTTTCGGTGGTCAACCAGGTGGCTTCGGCGGTCAAGGTGGCTTCGGTGGTCAAGGCGGCTTCGGTGGTCAAGGTGGCTTCGGCGGTCAACAAGGTGGCTTTGGTGGTCAACAAGGTGGTTTCGGTGCACCTGCAACCCCTGGTTTCGATGCAGAAACTAAATTCGATGACACTCAAGAAGATGACAATAATCGTTAATTGATTGTTATAAAAAAAGAAGACGCCTTTATGGCGTCTTTTTTTATGAAGATTAAATGATGAAACGATATGTAAATAGCCCGAAATTATCGGGCTTTTTTAAATACTCAAAGAGCAATATTTAAACCAATCAAACCAGCTAATTTAAAATTTAATATGGTCTATAAATTAATCTAGTTTTGCTGAGTACCTTTAATTTCAACATAGGTATTACTGCGTAGTTCACGTAACCAGCTATCTAGTTCAGCATCAAATTGACGCTCACCTAAAATTTGTCGTGCCATACGTGATTGTGTTTCTTTCGTCATGTCTTGTTGACGTTTGTCAGTGACTAGCAGAATATGCCATCCAAACTGGGTTTGGAAAGGTTGGCTTACTTTACCTACCTCAGCACTTTGCATTATTTTGTCAAATTCAGGAACCATCATGCCTGGGCTAACCCAACCTAAACTACCACCATCACGTGCCGAACCAGGGTCATTCGAATAAGTGGATGCAAGGGTCGCAAAATCATTTCCAGATTGAATACGGCTATAAATACTATCAATCATTTGCTTCGCATTTTCAGGGCTCACCACTTCTGATGTTTTAATCAGAATATGACGAGTTTGAAACTGTGGCACAATGATTTTTTGATCATTTGATTTGCGATCGATGAGCTTTAGCACATGTAAGCCGTCTTTGGCTTGAATAATTTCAGTGGTTTGACCATCGTTAAGTGGGGTTACACGTGCAGCAAGTTCAGATGGAATATCTGAAAATGAACGGTAACCCATATCAGCACCATTCACCTTGATAGTCGCGGTACCGTATTTCTTTTCAACAGCTTTTACGTCATTAGTATTCGCTAGATCTGCTTTAAGCTGGTTGGCAACTTGCGTAATTTCTTCTGCAGAACCTGTCCCTGAAACTCTGAAGTGGAGCACATGGGCTTGACCACCAACAGCAGCTTGCCCTTCTGGCGATTTCAAGAAATTCTCTACATCTTGATCGCTGATCTTAATTCGAGACATGACTTGTTGCTGACGTAAACGTTGGATTAACAAGTCATCAGCTACACGTTCACGTAAGGTCTCATATGTGCCCGGTGCAACTTTATCAAGCTTTTGCTGGAATTCTTCTAGGTTCTTCGAGCCAGATTGAGCAGCGACTTTCATAACTGCTTCATTTAAACTTTTTTCATCTGCTTGAATCGCATAACGCTTGACTTGCTCGAGTTGAGCTTGGTGCATAATCAATTGATTCAGGATTTGTGCCTCAAGAACATTGCGCGGTGGTACTTCTTTTTTTTGCGCCTGAAGTTGATGTTGTGCTTCAGCAATACCTTGATTCAAATCGCTTTGCAAAATAGCACTTTTACCCACAATCGCGATAACTTGATCGCTAGGTGCGGCAAATGTTTGCATTGATGAAGAAATAATAAGTGCCAATGCTGTTGTCTTAAAAATTTGTTTTAAATTTTGCATCTTCATTAATGGTTCCAATTTTGTTTAACTTTATCAAAACCTAAAATACGGTTTTCAAGTAAAGAGCTTAATTTACTATTTAAGCCACCAAGTCCTTTGAGTGTGAACTCCGCCATAATAGCGCGTTTTTCTTTGGTTGTTGAAAGAGAAACATCGTCTAAGTCATTGAAATAAGAACGACCATAGACAGAAACACCCCAACAGCATGATTCATAATTGACACCGAGTAAATATTCACGAGCCACACTATTATCTAGATCATATTGTACATGACCCATAATTCGCCAATTGTCTTTCACGGGTTGAATAAATGATGCAGTCACCTGATCGTATTTCTCTTGACGATCTAAGAGCTTACTACGATTGAAGTATCCAAAGTTATAAAGATTACCTTTATTACCTGTGTAATACACTTGGAAATCACGTTGCGCATTGTCACCATTCGACATCCACATCGAATTCGCGTTCACACTGAAATTTTGTGAAAGTTGACTGGCAATGCTGATCACAGGGCCTGTTTGACGTTCTGTGTTAAATGGATCGTCTTGGCTGTTATTGAGGGTAACTTTACGGTCATCGAAATAAAAACTTTGACCAATGCTGGTTCTGAGTTTTTCCAACCCCGTTGTACTAAAGAGACTATAGCTTAGGCCGAGTGACAAGAAGTTATTGTCTTCTAAGCGATCGTGACCATAAAAACGTTTTGGATTAAACAATTGATCGTAGTTTAATGAGGCAGCAGTTGAATCAAAGTTAGGATAATCATCTTGATTTTGATGTGGAGCATAAGCATAGAAAGCGCGAGGAGAGAGCGTTTGTAGGTATTTACCTTCACGCTCAAATGTTAAACCTGTGTCTAAAGTAAATTGTGGCACAACAACAGATTTATCTTCTGAGTTCGATCTAAAGTTCGCATTTTCAACAGTATCTTGATCATAGAAATTATTTAAGCTACGCACAGACACTTCAGGGACAACAAAGCCCCAAGGTTGTTTTAGATTATATCGAAGCGCCATTTCATTATAAATACGGGTACCATTAGGCTCTGCTTGATCTTCAAAATTACGGATATTCTTTTTAAAATAAGCGGTGTCGTTATTAAATTCGAATTCTAGCCCCTGAACGTCACCCTTAGTGTAATTGACTAAAAGTTGCGGTAATCTCGCATAAGGGCGATCAATATCGGCTAAATTAGGATCAAGTGTCTGGAAATCTTCGACACGCAATTGAGCTTGGAGTCCCGGAATACCATTGCCATAATTGAGCTGCCATGCCCGTCTTTGGTTGAGTTCAGTTCGGGTATTGGGGTCGTTATCCAAATCTGCAAAAAAGTCTTTATCAGAGACATAGTTGTATTCAAGATTTGTAGACCACTGATCATCAATCTTCCAACTATGGAGGTAGTGTAGATCTTTACGATCCTCATTATTGTAGTCTTTGTCAGAAGGTAAATATCCACCCCAAATTCGACCACCACCAAAGTCTTGTGTTAAATATCTAAATTCGCCTTCGGCCATCAAGCCACGACTACCAATATAGCGTGGGGTAATAGTTGCATCGTAGTTCGGTGCAAGGTTTAAATAAACGGGTGCAGCAAGCTCAACGCCACCATCATTCGTGAAACCAAAGCTTGGGGTTAAAAGACCTGTGGTTCTTCGATCATCAATCGGGAAGTTAAAATAGGGCACTGCCAGTACAGGGGTGTTTTTAATATAAAGTTTAGTGCCTTTGGTTACGCCACGCCCAGTATCTTGATTAATTTCAATCTGATTGGCTTGTAATTTCCAAGTCGGGTTTTGTTCAGGTGGACAAGTGCTATAGGTTGCATTTTGCATCACCATTACATTGGGAGAAGTGCGTTCTATATGCTCTGCATGACCATGTCCGTGGGTTGCTTCTGAAATATAGAAGCTATTGTTGAGCTCGCCAGTTTGATCTTTAAGGTTGTAGTCAATCTGATCACTTTGAGCAAGAAGGCCAGATTGTGCCATTTGCACATTGCCTTTGGCTTGAGCAAAAGTTTGTGTTTTATCAATGGTAATAGAGTCGGCACGAATCATGCGACCTTGCTGATCAATAACAACATTCCCATCTAGTGTTGAGTCACCGTTTGGATTGTAATAACCGTGATCAGCTGTAATGACTGAAGTAGCTTCAGCGGCATCAACAGCTTTGGTCTCTGGACTAATCGGGGTGAGCCAAGTGTTGTTACAGAATTTTGCAGATGTCGCAAGTGTACTTCTAGCCTGAGCTTCAGGAGAGTCTTTACTGACATAATATTGTTCAAAGAAATTTTGCCCAGGATACGTTTCCTTAATCGCTGAATTAAGTTTTTGATTGTCTATCTCTGAAGCTAAATCATTGGATTCAGCATAACTTGATACATTGCTTCCGCAAAGTAAGGTCAATATAGCAGTCGCTAAAGGATTGAATTTAAACTGATGCTTCATTTGTCTCATTAACCAAGTATGCTAATCGCAATTAATTATTGTCGCATCATAGAGAAAAATCTGATAAGTGGCTACACTTAGCACTTCAAATATTCAGCCTGTACTAGAATTTATAGCAAATGAATACACAACGTGAACAATTGATACAAACATGGATTTCAACCGTTCTACAATCAGATCAAGCAGAAATCAATTTTTTAGCAGGCGATGCAAGTTTTCGTCGTTATGCACGAATTACTTTGAATAATAAAACATTTATGTTGATGGATGCACCTCCTGAAAAAGAAGATTGTGTGCCTTTTGTGACCATTGACGAATTCTTTGACCAAAATGGTGTTCGTGTTCCACATATTATTGCCAAAGATTTAGAGAATGGTTTTTTATTACTTGAAGATTTTGGTGATGTCGTACTTTCAACATTACTGAATGAAGAAACTGTTGATGAACACTATGCACAAAGCTTTAAACAGCTTGTTCATTTGCAATCGATCAATGGTGAAGGGTTTTTACCGACGTATTCTTATGAAAAACTCATCAGTGAAATGGAGTTGCTCACAGATTGGTTATTGCCCTCATTGGATATTCAACTGACCAAAGAAGAATCGGCATTAATTAAACGCACTTTTGCAATTTTAGCCAATGCAGCAGTAGCGCAGCCTCAAGTGATTGTACATCGTGATTTTCACAGTCGTAATCTCATGCAAATTGCAGGTGAAACTGAGCAAGGTGTAATTGATTTTCAGGATGCAGTCATCGGTGCGGACACCTATGATTTGATCTCGATCACACGTGATGCCTATGTGCAGTGGAATGCAGATCGTGTCTATGGTTGGTTTAAGACTTTCTATGATCTATTACCTGAAACAGCGAAAGTAGACCGTGATTTTGAACAATTCAAGCGTGATGCGGACCTTATGGCGATTCAACGTCATATTAAGATCTTAGGTATATTTGTTCGTTTGTTTGAGCGCGATGGTAAGTCGGGCTATTTAAAAGATTTACCCCGTGTGATGTGGTATTTACTTGAAGAAAGTAAGCCATACCCAGAATTACAACCATTTATGCAGTTTATTGAAACACGAGTATTGGCTAAATTTGAGCAAAAATTTGGTCAATATGAGGTGGTTGCATAATGAAAGCGATGATTCTAGCCGCAGGATTGGGGAGTCGTATGCGTCCCTTGACACTGTATACGCCAAAACCTCTGCTGGAAGTGGGAGGCAAACCTCTCATCGTTTGGCATATCGAAAAGCTCAAAAAAATGGGTGTGACTGAAATTGTGATTAACTCTGCTTGGTTGGCAGATAAACTCATTGGCACACTGGGTGATGGCGCTCAGTTTGGTGTTCGAATTTTGTGGACGCGTGAAGATGAGGGTTTAGAAACTGCGGGCGGTATCATCAATGCTTTGCCATTATTAGGTGATAAGCCCTTTATCTTGGTCAATGGTGATGTTTGGACGACCATGGACTTTGAGCCACTTCGGCATGTAAAGCTGGGTGCTGATCTTGCACATTTGGTTTTTGTAGATAATCCGAAGCAACATCTTGAAGGTGATTTCACGTTATTGAATGGTCGTGCGTTTAGCTTTGATCAAAAAATCGAAGGTGAGAATCTCACGTTTAGTGGCATTTCAGTGATTCATCCGCAATTGTTTCAAGGTTTAGAGGTAGATAAGCGTCCATTAGCACCACTGCTCAAGCAAGCAATGTTAGATGGGCAGGTTTCAGCTGAAAAGTTGCAAGGGGCCTGGGTAGATGTAGGAACGCCAGAACGTTTAATGGAACTCGATTTGCAAATTCGTGATGGCTTCTATGCTTAACTGTGTAATCCCTAATCGTTAAATAGTGTTCCACGATGCATAAATGGGTATACTTTGTTTTAAATTTTACTTAGATGTTATCTGTTTATGCATCCTTTTTTTCAAGAGTTACAGCAGGGTAGTCAAAAATTAGGTTTGTCGTTAAGCGATGAAGCTTTGGCATTGTTGTTGAAGTATCAAGACGCATTGGTGCTTTGGAATAAGGCTTATAATTTAACTGCGATTCGTGATCCTAAAGAAATGCTGGTGAAGCATTTATTGGATAGTTTAAGTATTTTGAATGATTTACCTGAGGGTCGCTTGTTGGATGTTGGAACAGGTGGAGGTATGCCGGGGATGATCATTGCCCTTTGTCAGCCAGAACGCCAATGTGTCCTGTTAGATTCAAATGGTAAAAAAATTCGGTTTCTTAAACAGTTTATTGCAGACTTAAAATTAAAAAATGTAGTTGCAGTTCAAACGCGTGTTGAAAATGAAGAGAGCATTAACGAGTTAGGTCAATTCGATGTGATTACCAGTCGCGCATTTGCATCTTTAACTGATTTTATTACTGCATCACGTCCGTTTATGCATGAAAAAAGTATCATTGCTTCGATGAAGGGTTTAATTCCTGTCGATGAAATTGAATTGCATAAAAACGAGTTTAGTTGTGACATCATCGAATTAAAAGTTCCACGATTAGATGAACAGCGCCATTTACTTTTATTAAAACAGATTTAAAAAATTCTAGGGATTGGGGTTAACATGGCTCAAATTATTGCTATTGCGAACCAAAAAGGTGGCGTAGGTAAAACGACAACTGCGGTGAATTTAGCTGCTTCATTGGCCGTATTAAAAAAACGTGTGTTATTGGTGGACATGGATTCTCAAGGGAATGCCACCATGGGCTCAGGCATTCAAAAGAACGACATGCTTTACTCAATAACCGATGTGTTATTGGGGGAAGTGCCTATTGAAACTGCCATCATCAAAGCGGATGTGGGTTATCGTGTTTTAGGTGCAAACCGTGATTTGGCTGGTGTTGAGCTTGCGATTGCTGATCAAGAGGGTCGCGAGTTTATTTTACGTGAAGCCTTAAAATCCATTCAACAAAACTATGATTATATTGTCGTAGATTGTGCGCCAAGTTTAAGTTTAATCACGATTAATGCCTTGGCGGCAGTGGATGGTGTCATGATTCCGATGCAGTGTGAATATTATGCGTTGGAAGGTTTAGCTGACTTAACTCAAACCATTGATCGTATTCAACAAGCGCTCAATCCTGATCTGCAAATCGTGGGTGTTCTACGGACCATGTATGATGCGCGAAATGCATTAACACGTGATGTATCGGATGAATTAGAACAATATTTTGGTAAAAAATTATACGATACGGTGATTCCACGTAACGTTCGTTTAGCCGAAGCTCCAGCACATGGCTTGCCGATTATTTATTTTGAAAAAAGTTCAAAGGGTGCGGTTGCTTACTTAAATTTAGCAGCTGAAATGTTAAAAAAAAGCAAAGTGAAAAAAGGAAGTAAAGCATGACCGTAAAAAAAAGAGGCTTGGCTAAAGGTCGTGGTTTAGATGCGTTACTCGGTTCTATTCAAAAAGAAAAATTACAATTAGAAGTCCAAGCGCTCGACCATGGTCAACTCAAACAAATTCATGTCAAAGATTTAAAACGGGGTAATTATCAGCCACGCCGTTTTATTCATGAAGAAGATTTACAAGAGTTAGCGGCTTCGATTAAAAAACATGGTGTCATGCAACCGATTGTGATTCGTCCCATCGAGGATGATGTTCATCAATACGAAATTATCGCAGGTGAACGTCGCTGGCGTGCGGCACAAATTGCGGGATTAACTGAAGTTCCTGCAATTGTACGTGACTTATCGGATCAAGTTGCGATTGCGTTGGCATTGATTGAAAACATTCAGCGTCAAGATTTAAACCCTATTGATCAAGCAATGGCACTTCAGCGTTTCCATGAAGAGTTTGGTTTGAGTCATCAAGAAATTGCAGAAACTGTCGGTAAAGCGCGTACTACAGTCAGTAACTTACTTCGTTTACTGAGTTTGGCTGATCCAATTAAAGATCATATTCAACGTGGTCAATTGGATATGGGGCATGCGCGTGCAATTTTGACCTTGAAAGAAAAAGATCAAATTCAAATTGCGAAAATCGTGATTGAAAAAAGTTTATCTGTACGTCAAACCGAACAATTGGTGCGCGATTTGAATGCACCGAAGCAAGATAAACCGAAGCCTCGAGTATCTTCTGATCTAGAACAATTGACCCAAAAACTCTCAGAACGTTTTAGTGCGGATGTGAAAATTGATCATAATCAGCAAGGTAAAGGGAAGTTGGTTATTCACTATCATTCTTTAGATGAGTTAGATGGAATCTTAAATATTTGCTTATCTGACAAGGCTTAAAAATATTCACTTTTTTTTAATTTTGGGGAATTAAAAATGTGGGAATTAGTAAAAGCGGGTGGTTGGCTCATGCTACCACTCATTCTTTGTTCTATTTTTATGGTCGCTATTGCGATTGAGCGCTTTATTCGTTTAAAGCGTAATTTGGTTTTACCAGAACATTTGATGATGTCTAAAGCGACTGATTTAAATCTGGTGACTAAAGATTTAGATAATCCACATATGGCGCGCACCAGTTTATCGACTATTTTAAAGGCTGGGTTAGATTCTGCCCCTCAAGGAGAGGCATATGCTCGCGCACAAATGGAAGCAACAGCATCTAAAGAAGTGATGTATCTCGAAAAAAATGTCAATTTTCTGGGTACGATTAGTGCTGTAGCCCCTTTGCTTGGGTTACTTGGAACTGTGGTCGGTATCATTGAGTCATTTCTAATGCTTGACGTCAATGTTGGATCCAATCCAACAATGATGATTCCAGGTCTGTCAAAAGCATTGATTACAACGGCTGCGGGGATGGTGGTTGCAATTCCAGCATTATTCGCATTCCGTTATTTTCAAAGACTAGTGCAAGAATATATTGCAGAGTTGGAGCAGCAATCGACGTTATTTCATGCCGCTTTATTTTATCAAAATCATACTGAAGCCGATCAGCAAAAGTAGGATAATGTAAAGGGAAGTGCGATGAAATTTAAACGTCGTGAAGTTGAAGATATTACGATCAATTTGACACCGATGATTGACTGTATTCTGTTCATCTTGGTAATTTTATTATTAACAACGACTTTTCAACAGCAAAGTCGATTAAATTTAAGCTTACCAGATGCACAAGGTGTACCACCTAAAGACTTTAATCATAAGGTTGAGGTGATGGTGGATTCATCTGGACATTATTCTGTCAATGGTCAGGCAATTTCTTCAAAAGAAGTTCCTGATTTGAGCGCTGCGATTCGTCAAGCATCGAATGATCGTAAAGATATGATGTTTGTCATTGCGGCTGACTCTGCTGCAACACATCAAGACGTGATCCGAGTGATGGATGTTGCAGGACAACTTGGCTTTGTAAATATTAATATTAGTACTAAAGTACCCACTAGAGGCTATTAGTGAATCAAGATTTTAAAGTATATTTGCGTCTACTTAGTTACTTAAAACAGTACTGGGGAATTGCATTAATTGTGGTATTTGGTTTTATACTCAATGCTGCTACAGAAGTGTCAGTTGCCAAGCTTCTTGAGCACATCATTAATGCCATTCAAAATAAAGATCAAAGCTTTACAAATCTGTTTCCGTTTCTAGTAGTGCTGCTCATGTTCTTTCGAGGACTGGGCTTGTTTTTAGGTGGATATTACACTTCTGTCATTTCCAGAAATCTGATTTTTAATATTCGCCAAGAAGTCTTCGCTAAACTGATGCGTTTGCCTTCGCAGTATTATCTGGACAATACCAGTGGTCATATCACTGCAAAGATTATGTATAACGTTGAGCAGCTCACTGCTGCAACGACAGAATCGCTCAGAACATTGTTACAACAAGGCTTGATCACCATTGGTCTGTTGGGCTATTTGTTTTACTCAAACTGGCGTTTAACGCTGTGTATTTTGATCTTTACCCCTTTAATTGGGTTGCTGATTCGAAAAGCGGCGACTCGTATGCGTAAGCTTTCCAATCAAGTACAAGACACCATGGGGGATGTGAACCATGTGGTTCAGGAAACTGTAAATGGACACTTGGTTGTTAAAGGTTTTGGTGGTCAGGAACATGAGCAAGCCCGCTTTCGTGAAAGCTCTTTAGAGAACTTGAAGCGCGGTTTGAAAATGGTGGCGGTGCAACAATTAAACAGCCCAATTGTACAGTTCATCATGTCATTGGCATTGAGTATTGTAATTTGGATTGCGTTGCGTCCAGAAATTATGCAAGACACTTCAGCAGGGCAATTCGTGGCGTATATTACGGCTGCGGGTATGTTAAGTAAGCCGATTAAAGCGTTGACTGATATTAATGAAAAATTACAGCGCGGGATGGCGGCAGCTCACTCAGTATTTGAATTACTGGATTTACCTGAAGAGCTGAACGCAGGCACTTTAAAGCCGACTCTTCAGGGTAATATTGAGCTCAAAAATGTTGATCTCATCTATTCAGATGGTTTTCATGCCATTCAGAACTTTAACTTAAAAGTAAATGCCGGTGAAACCGTTGCATTAGTTGGACGTTCTGGAGCAGGTAAGTCTTCACTGGTCAATCTGTTGGTGCGCTATCAAGAATCAAGTTCAGGTTCGATTCTATTTGATGATATTGATATTCGTGAGATTGAGGCAACAGCGTTGAGGTCTCAAATATCAATGGTCAATCAACAAGTTGTACTCTTTAATCGTACTGTGCGTGAAAATATTGCGTATGGTCAGCTTGAGGGTTCAAGTGATGAGCAAATCATTGCAGCGGCCAAAGCTGCCTATGCACATGATTTTATTATGTCATTACCTCAAGGTTATGACACGCCATTGGGCGCACAAGGTTTAAATTTATCGGGTGGACAGCGTCAACGTATTGCAATTGCTCGCGCCATTTTGAAAAATGCACCGATTTTGATTTTAGATGAAGCAACCAGCGCTTTAGATAACGAATCTGAATATTTCATTCAGCGCGCTTTTGATGCTGCAATGCAAGGTCGAACCACGATTGTGATTGCACATCGTTTATCGACAATTGAAAATGCAGATCGAATCGTGGTAATGGATCAAGGGAAAATTGTAGAGCAAGGAACTCATGCAGAACTATTGGCGATGCATGGCGCTTATCATCAATTACATCAAAGAAATTTTGAGGAATAAGCCCGATGTCACTTGCGCAAAACATTCAAAATGCTTGGAATAAACAGGCGAAATGGTTGGTTGTGTTGCGCCCATTGTCATGGCTTTATCATTCGGGTTTTACTTTAAATAAGAAAATGTTTAAAGCGGGTCTAAAAGAGGTTTATACCGCACCGATCCCTCTGATGGTGATTGGAAATATTACGGTGGGTGGTAGTGGTAAAACCCCTTTATTGATTCAATTGGTCAAATATCTTCAGCTTAAGAATGTACGTGTTGGTGTCATTAGTCGAGGTTATGGCGCTAAAGGTCCTTTTCCAGCTCAAGTGAATCTTCATTCGATTCCTTCAGAAGTCGGTGATGAACCTTGTCTGATTGTTCAGTCCACTGAGGTGCCGATGGTGGTCGGTTCAAATCGCAAAGAAAGTATTGAGTTACTATTGGCACATCATCAATTGGACTTAATCATTAGTGATGATGGCTTGCAGCATTGGGCGCTAGATCGCCAAATTGAGTGGATTGTTTTAGATCAAAATCGTGGATTAGGAAACCAAAAATTATTGCCTGAAGGTTTTTTACGTGAACCAGTGGAACGCTTGAATGAAGGGACTGTGATCGAACACGCTCAAAATTCGACAAGTCCATTGAATATGTATTTGGAAGTGGCACAACCTTATTTATTGAATGGAAGTTCAGACCAGGCTGAATTGTTTGATATTCATCAAGATTTTTATGCGGTGGTGGGTATCGGTTTCCCTCAACGCTTTTATCAAACCCTTAAATCGATTGGTTTGACCCGTTTTCAGTGTCATGAGTTTCCTGATCATCACGATTATGAAATTGAAGATTTACAATTTGAAGATTCAAATCCGATTATTACCACGGAAAAAGATGCAGTAAAGCTATTACCTTTGCTTAAACAGCACCCTGATTTTAATCGTGAAATATGGGTAGTGCCCGTTGAGGCTGTACTTTCACAAGCATGTTATGATTTATTGGATGAGCAACTGATAGCGCTCGGTATTGATATTTCTTAGGATTATTCATGAAGCACATTGTTATCCCTGCGCGTTTCTCAAGTTCTCGTTTACCCGGTAAACCTCTATTGAAAATTCATGACCGCGAAATGATTTTGCGTGTTGTCGATCAAGCTCGAAAAGTGGATGGCTTTGATAGTTTATGTGTGGCGACAGATGATAAACGTATTGCACAGATTTGTCATGATGCTGGGGTAGATGTGGTGATCACAGATCCCAATCATCCATCTGGAACTGATCGTTTGAGCGAAGTTGCTCGAATTAAAGGTTGGGCGGCAGACGATATTATTGTCAATGTGCAAGGTGATGAGCCACTTTTACCTGCTCAATTGGTTCAACAAGTGGCGGATCTATTGATTCAAAAACCACAATGTTCAATGTCAACTTTGTGCGAGCCGATTCATCAGTTGGATGAATTTCAACGAGACAGTATTGTCAAAGTGGTGATGACCCAATTCAATGAGGCACTCTATTTTAGTCGTGCCACGATCCCTTATGATCGTGATGGGGCAAAGCTTGAAACACCTCAATTACATCAACATGCATTCAGACATTTGGGGTTATACGCATATCGTGTTCAATTGCTTCAAGAATATGTGAAGTGGGATATGGGGCAACTCGAACAGCTAGAGAGTCTGGAGCAGCTTCGTGTACTTGAAAATGGTCATCGCATTGCCATTGATATTGCTCAAGTTAATTTACCGCCGGGTGTAGATACTCAAGATGATTTAGATCGTTTAAATGCGCTCGATATTAGTCATTTTGCGACAGTGGATTGATTTGATTGATGTCTAAACAATTTGAGTCACAGATTTTTCCTTGGCAAAATCAAGTTTGGAAAACCTTAACACAACGATTTCCTCAAATTGGTCATGGATTATTGTTCTATGGCAAAAATGGCAGTGGGAAACAGCAGTTTACACAGCATTTTGTGGCTTGGTTGCTGTGCTTAAATAAGCAATCACATGCAGCATGTGGTGAATGTAGCAGTTGTTTGTGGTTGAAATCGGATACACATCCGAACTATGTTCGAATCACCACAGATGAAGACAATAAAAAACAAAACGCTAAAATTAAAATTGAAAAAATTCGTGATTTACAGCCTTTTGTGCAACAAACTGTAGATGGTTGGCGAGTGATTGTCATTGAGCCCGCTGAAGCATTAAATATTGCTTCGTCTAATGCGTTGCTTAAAACATTGGAAGAGCCGGGCGATCGCGTTATTATTATTCTCTTGGCTGATCACTATTTGAAATTGCCTGCGACGATTCGTAGTCGTTTGCAACATTACGCTTTAGATCGGGTGAGTTTGGGACAATCTCAAATTTATCTCGAAAGTCATTTAGAGAAAGAGTTTCACGCTAAAATTCCCTTATTAATGTCATTGTCGAATGATATGCCATTGCAGGCTATTGCGGTGTCTCAATCTGAGTGGTTTAAAAAACGTCATGATTTTTTACAAGATTGGCAAAAGGTGGTGATACACAAAAGTATGCCTATACAGCATGCAACGAAATGGAATAAGGAGTTAGCATTTTCAGATCTCATCACCTTATTTGAGTATTTGTTGTCTGATATTATTTGTGTCAAACTCAATCAAAATGTGAAAAATAGCGATCTCGATTTCGAGCAGATTTCACAACAATATAGTTTGGAACAATTGTTTGATTTAAATAGTGATATTCAAAACTTTAAACAGTTGGTTGAGCAAAACGTGCAAACGAATCTAGTCATAGATCAGCTTTTCATAAAATTAATGAATGTTATATAACCAAACACTGCATTAGCAAAAAGAATTAGGGGAATTCATTATGCAACCACCACGTATGGGCGGACTTATCCAAGCCAATATTAGCGATAGAGCAACACTTCAAGCCAGTTATATGCCTTATATTCAAGGTGGCGGATTATTTGTTGCTTCAAAACAAGAAGTAAAAATGGGTGAAGAAGTATTCGTTTTAGCATCGCTACCGAATCAATCGCAAAAGATTCCATTAACGGGTAAAGTGATTTGGATTTCTTATAAACATACTGGTCTAAAGCCACAAGGCTTTGCAATTCAGTTGTCTGGTGAAAAAGGCGTCTATTATCGTATGGAAGCTGAGAAGTTTTTAGCTGGAAGTATGTCTGCTGACCTTCCTAGCTTTACAATGTAAATTCTGATTTAAAATAAAAGGTGTTGTTGTGTTTGTAGATACACATTGTCATTTGACTATGCTCAATCTGGAACCTTATGACGGGGATCTGGATGCAGCGATTCAACAAGCACGCGATGCTGGCGTATCGAAAATGATGGGCATTTCAGTGGATCTGGATGACCATATTGCATTGTCTAAAATCGCTGAACGTCATGCAGATGTAGGTTATAGCGTTGGTGTTCATCCCTGTGAAGATCAAGCCGTGATGCAACGAGCAACTGTAGACACTTTGGTTGATTTGGCACAGTCCGATAAGGTTTGGGCGATTGGTGAAACAGGCTTAGATTATTTTCATAGTACAGAGTTTGTCACGGAACAAAAAGCTTGCTTTGCGCGTCATATTCAGGCCTCTCAAATCGTTAAGAAACCTGTGGTTGTACATACCCGATCATCTAAAACAGATACGATTGATATTATTCGTGCTGAGAATTCAACACATGGTATTTTGCACTGTTTTACTGAAGATTGGGAAACGGCAAAAGCTGTCCTCGATTGTGGTTACTACATCTCATTTTCAGGTATTGTGTCGTTTAAAAATGCACAAGATTTGAGGGATGTGGCGAAGCAAGTGCCTCTTGATCGTTTGTTGATAGAAACTGATAGTCCCTATTTGGCACCAATGCCCTATAGAGGAAAGTCTAATGAGCCAAAGTATGTTCCCTATGTAGCCAAAGCCTTGAGTGATGTATATCATAAGTCACTTGAGGAGATTGCGATGATTACAACGCAAAATTTTGAAAATCTCCTTAAAATGAAATAGTTGTTTTATAACGAATAGAATAGTAAGAAGAGAGTTTATAGCGTGAAGATGGATCGTCAGGCTCAGTTTCGAGCAAGAGAAGCATTAATATTTCAAGTGGCCGAGCAACTCCTTTTAGAAAATGGAGAAGCAGGCATGACCTTGGATGCACTTGCTGCAGAATTAGATCTAGCCAAAGGAACGCTATATAAGCATTTTCAAAGTAAAGATGAATTGTATATGTTGCTCATTATTCGTAATGAGCACATGCTGCTTGAAATGATTCAAGATGCGGACAAGGTCTTTGCAGAGCATTTAGCTTTTTTTATGTTGCATCATTTGCATCATCCTGAAAGAACAGTGTTATTTCATCAAATTGAAGAACGTTTATCGACCACAGGTCAGGGTATTAACCATCTTTTCAATGAGCTCTATCAAGTCCGAAAAAGCCGTTTGCGTGTGATCATTCGTATGACTGAAAACTATTTAATGGAAATCGGAAGTAGCATGTCTTCTCGTGATTATTTGGCTTCCATTTGGTCGATCACGTATGGTGGAGCAGCGATCCTCAATTCGAGTTTTTATCAGCGATATTTGGGGAGTCGAGATACATTACGCGTTGCATTGATTGATCAAGCGCTCATGCTACCTAAGCAATCCACTCCATCAGCGCAAGTTGCATAGCAAGCTGATATGAAATTCCCATCATCGAAACAAAAGGGCTTTACCCTCATTGAATTGATGGTGGTGATTGTGATCATTGGTATTATTGCATCACTGATCGTTTTCAATATTGATGGTGTTGATCAGCGCAAAGCCATGCAGGCGCGAGAGTTACTGATTTTAGATTTGAAGAAAATGAATCGCGAGTCTGTGGATCAATCACGGATTTATGCACTTGTGATTCAGCCTCAAACAGATGTTACACGTTTTAGCTACAGATTTGATGAATACCTGCCTCAAGGTTCACAAAATCAAGATTCAATCAATCGAATGAATCATTCCAATACTTTAAATAAGACCAATAATAGTCAGAAAAAATGGTTAGAAGCCGATGTACGTTCTGTACGTGAACTTCCAAATCGGGTGTCTTTCACTGTGGAGAGTCAAGATCACGAATTTAAACAAGCTCAGAATACAGATTTACTAGGTAATAACGCGCCAAAACTGATTTGGCTCGGAAATGGCGAAGTTAAACCAGTCAGTATTCAAATTTATTATGATCATAAGCCTGTGGGAAATCTGATTCAAATTGATTATTTGGGGAAGATTGATGACGCGTCCTAAAGGTTTTACATTGATTGAGGTGGTTGTCGCCTTAGCCATTTTTGCAGTTGCAGCAATGGCACTCACCAAAATTGCGATGCAATATACCCAATCGACAGCCAATTCTATACTTCGAACCAAAGCTCAATTTGTTTCTCAAAATGAAATTGCCCAAATGGAAATCAATAGTGAATGGTTAGAGGGGACTCAATCGAAACAGGTGACATCGCAGGGTGAAACATGGCAGATTGATAAACGCTCGGAATCGACCATTAGCCCAAAAGTACAGAAAATAGAAGTGCAAGTCAGTTTATATAATACAAGTTTGGGAAAAGTAGAAGCAGGAGTCAATCATACCGTTTTCTATAACTATCCTAATCAGATCCAGCAGAATCAGCCATGATGAAGCTTTCAATGAGTTTTCCATTTAAGCAAAAAGCGTTCACTTTAGTGGAGCTATTGGTTTCGATTGCAATTTTTGCAGTGTTATCAGCATTAGGTTGGAAGGTGTTTGATTATTTGATTAAAGTTAAAGACCGAAATATGATGCATGAGCAAAACTTAGGTCAACTGCAAGATGCTTATTTGCAAATGCACCGAGATACGTTGCAAATCGTTCCATTGACATCGAATATCTCAGGCAAGCTACAACCGTCATTGATTTTGAATAACCAAAGTTTAAGCTTTAATAAAGCAGGTGTGACTGATCCGCTAAAACAAGGCTTATCGCCTTATGAGCGAATTGAAATACAATACAATCCACAAGATAAAAAAATTTACCGACTCAAATATGCCAATCTGAATGTCAATCAAACGGCGCAACCACTGTCGAGTGTGATATTAACTGATGTCGACCAATTTAAGGTGGTGGTGCTGAATCCAAACGAATTAGAACAATGGCCTGAAAATGGTGTAGATCTTGCTGATCCAAAAGCCATTCGTGTATTGCCTAAAGGTTTACGAATGACTTTTATGATTAAGGATGTCGAATATGAATGGATTTTTAGTCTGTTAAATACGGCTTCTTTGCTTGAAAAGAAAGATGGGATTTAATTTATGCATAATGATCATCAGCAGAATCCACAAAAGCTGAACATGGCTGAAAAGGGATTATCCTCTTGAAAAAGCATCAGCAGGGTATCGCTCTGATTACAATTTTGATGTTGGTCGCGCTAGCAACGATTATTGCGGCGACCATTGCAAAGCGTCAATCCTATACCAATGACTCAACGGCATATATGATGAGACAGAGTCAGTCTTTGTATTATGCAAAAAGTGCAGAAGCTTTCTTTTCAGAAATATTGGTGCAAGATGCAGAGTCAGACTCTAAAGCTGATTATTTGCAGGAGACATGGGCAAAACCGATGCCTGCTTTTCCCATCGATGGGGGGTATGTATCAGGAACGATTATTGATGAATCAGGGAAATTTAATCTCAATGCTTTGCTGAAAGATGATGGAACCCCAAACGAACAAGCACAACAATTTTTTCAAGGTTTACTCAAGCGTGTTGGATTACCTGCTGAAATCAGTCAAGCGGTGATTGATTGGCAAGATCCAGATGATTTAACCATTGGCGCAATGGGTGCGGAAAGTAATTATTACAGTGGTTTATCAAACCCACATCTCGCTGCTAATGCATTATTTCAAAGTGCTGAAGAACTAAAACAGGTTAGGGGGTTTGAAGGTCAAAACTATGACTTGATCGCACCTTACGTGACAGCAGCACCGAATAATATCTCCAAGATTAATATCAATACTGCTTCCGCGGTTGTGCTCGCTTCGTTAGATGAAAAAATAGATATCAATACCATTGATCAGCTTTTAAAACAAAAAAATGCCAGCATGGAATATTTTTCGAATATTGATGAGTTATGGCAGTTAGCACCATTTGCACAAGTTGACCCTCAAAAACGTGCGATTGCAGTTCAAGTCTTTGATGTGAATTCAAATTTCTTTAAGGCTCAAATTGAAGTGGTGCTGTCTGAACGTAAAAGACAATTCAGTAGTTATTTGTGGCGTAAAGATAAGCATGTTTCTGTGTTTTCGAGAAGCCTTGCACCATTTTAAACGAGCTGTTTTGAGTCTTTGATTTTTATTTATAACGTTATACCTTTTGCCTATTGTCAATAACGTTAAAATTAATGAAGTGTTGATCATATTTGAACTATAATCAGAATTCTCAAGATTTTGTTTACAGCTTTAGCATATGTTAATTCGTAAATTATTTAAGTTTGAAAATGCGCATATTGTGCGTAACTGTACCTCAGATCGTTGTAAACGCTCTATTCATGGTCACAGCTATAAAGTGGAATTATTGCTCAAAGCATCAAAACTTGATCATGGTCAAATGGTTTATGATTTTGGCTTGTTGAAAGGGGTCATTAAAGACCTTTATGACAGTTTTGATCATGCGATTTGTTTTTGGCAAGATGACAGTCCTGAATATATTCAAGCATGTAAAACCTTTAGTGCACGTTGGGTTTCATTGCCTGTTTCGCCATCTGCAGAACAGTTTTCACGTATTTTCTTCTATTTGGCTCAACAGGTATTGCAGTCGACTGTTACCCAAAATGGTGAAGGTGATGTAGAGGTGTATTCTGTGATTGTGCATGAAACTGATACAGGCTATGCGCAAAGCTTTGCGGAAGATATTAGCAACGAGCAGATGGGACTTTTATCTTTGGATCAAATTGTATTTTCAGAGCAAGTGATTTCTGAATGGAGTGATCCACAAATGTATCAAAATTTGAAACAAGGCTTTAAGTTCCAAAACCCTGAAGTGGCATTACAAGTTCAGGTTTAATATATGCAATGATCAATTCCATATTGGTCATGCTTTAAATGACATTAGATTTTAGGAAGAAACGCAATGCAATTATCTGAACAGGACATGACGAAGTTAAATCAAGTTCGGTTAGAAGAAGGCTGGAAATATAGCTTAGCTGAGTTTTTGTTGTGTCAGCGTATGGATGAATTGCGTGATTTTCTAAAGTCTGAAATGCAACAAGATAAAATCATTTATCCACCGAGTTCGCACATTTTTAATGCGTTCAATACTACGCCCTTATCACAAGTAAAAGCGGTTATTTTGGGTCAAGATCCATATCATGGACCCAATCAAGCCAATGGTTTAAGCTTTTCGGTGCAAAAGGGACTTGCATTACCTCCATCTTTGCGTAATATCTTTCACGAGCTCAACACAGATTTAAATATTCCGCCATCGAAACATGGAGACTTGAGTCAGTGGGCGCAAGAAGGTGTTTTACTTTTAAATAGTGTACTGACTGTTGAAGCAGGACAACCCACTTCCCATCAAAAACGTGGCTGGGAAGATTTTACTGATGCTGTGATCGATGTTTTAAATGAACAGCGAGAACATGTGGTATTTATCTTGTGGGGCGCTTATGCGCAACGTAAAGGACAACGTATCGATCAGAATAAACATTTGGTTCTTAAGGCTGCGCATCCATCTCCTTTAGCAGCGAACAGAGGCGGTTTTTTTGGTTGTAAAGTTTTTTCAAAAACTAATAATTATCTTAAACAAAATGGCATTGAGCCTATTAATTGGCAGCTGGACGCATGACATCAACTGAGAGCAATACATATCATCCTGACCTAATTGTTGAAGAAGCTAAAAATGGCTGGCGTATCATTCGCCTAAATCGACCTAAATCTTTACATGCATTAGATGAGTCTATCGTGACTGCCTTGCTGCAAGTATTTCAAGATTTTCATCAATATGATGCAGTTCGAGCAATTTGGTTAGACTCAACAACACCTAAGGCATTCTGTGCGGGTGGAGATGTACGTAAACTACGTCAATTGGTCATCAACAATGAAGTGGATCAAGCCAATGAATTCTTTGAACAAGAATATGCGTTAGATTTACTACTTCATGATTATGCTAAACCGATTGTGGTTTGGGGTGAAGGCTATGTGATGGGTGGTGGTCTTGGTTTGTTTATGGCTGCGCCGTTTAGATTGGTCACGCCATACTCACGCTTAGCGATGCCTGAAGTGAACATCGGTCTTTATCCAGACGTCGGCGCAAGTCGCTTCCTCGCAGATCGAGGACCGGTGGGATTATTCACAGGGTTAACCGGTTCGATTATGACTGCTGCAGGTGCCTACGGTATTGGTTGGGCGACACATATTTGTGATGCGCAGAGAGATGTTGTACTTCAGAAATTAGTGGACATAGATTGGGATCATTATCCAGCAGGCGACTTCCGCGCATTGGACGATACCCTTAATAGTTTGCATCGTCCTGTCTCTCCAGGTCCACTTCAGATTTCATTAGATGTGATCCATAGCGTGTGTCGTGGTTCGAATTTTGAACATGATTATGAGGCGATTATAGGCTTAAGCGATGCACGTAGTGATTGGTTGCGTCAAGCCAGTGAAAATTTAGCTAAAGGTTCGCCAAGTACCGCTGCAATCACATGGTTGTTATGGCAGTGGGGTCGTCAAGTCCATCCTTGGCAAGAAGTTTTTGCACTTGAGACGCAGATTTCGGATTGGAAAATTCGTCATCCTGATTTTGTAGAAGGTGTACGTGCGCGTTTAGTGGATAAAGATTTATCACCTGAATGGCAAATGGTCGAATCCATGTCACTCAAGAATATTTTGGGCACTAATCCTCCTGTGACCAATATTGAAAGTTGGAATAATTTATTGAAACAATATGGAATTATTTAATTTTTAATGACTTTTGTGAAAAATGCATTTGATTTAGATGATTTAAATCAAGTTAAAGATGAAAAATGGATGCAGCTTGCCTATGAGCAGGCTGCGCTTGCGGCTGAAATCGGTGAAATACCCGTGGGTGCGGTGATTGTGAGTCAGGGAAAGTTAATCGGACAGGGTTATAATCACCCGATTACGCTCAATGATCCTACCGCACATGCAGAAATTATTGCGATTCGTCAAGCTTGCCAAAATATTAATAATTATCGATTGCCTGATGATGCTACGCTTTATGTGACGCTTGAGCCTTGTACGATGTGTGTCGGAGCTCTCATTCATTCTAGAATTAAACGCGTCGTGTTTTCAGCAACTGAACCCAAGGCAGGTTCACTCATCAGTGCACGACAATTGCTCGATAATGACGGTTATTACAATCATCGTTTTGAATTTATGGGTGGTTGCTTGCAAGAACAATGCTCAAAACAGTTATCGGATTTTTTTAAAATGCGCCGAGAGCAAAAAAGGCAATTGCGATTACAACAAAAATTAGAAAATGGTTAAAGCTGAAATAAATAAGTGTAAAATGGTTTGACATGAACTATTGTCAGTTCGAAACTTGTTCTTTAAGGCTTAATATTAAAAACAAAAGGAATTAAAAATGAATTCAATCACGATCACCCAAGAGTTTAATACTTCATTAAGTTCTATCTTTGAATTGCTTTCTAAACATGCGACCTATAACCAAGTATTTGCACCCGTTCAAGTGGTTCGTATTAAGGATTCAGCAGACCTACAACGTCCAGATGGTGTTGGTTCTGTACGTAAAATGGGTTTAGGCCCAATTCAACCGATTCAAGAAGAAATCACTGTCGTTGAAGTGAATCAACGTATTGAATATAAAATTATTAAGAACCCTTTAATTAAACATCATTTAGGTATCATTCAATTTAAAGAATTGAGTGCCAATAAAACACAAGTGACTTATACGATCGAATTGCAGGCAAGAGCTCCATTTGTGAGTAAACTTATACTTGCACAGCTTAAACTAGCCATTACACTGGGCTTTAAGAAATTGGCAAAGACCTTCGTTTAACTTTGGAAATATGATGACAGTTCAAATTATTACTATTGATGGGCCAAGCGGTTCGGGTAAAGGAACATTGGCAGCAAAACTCGCTGCACACTATCAGTTTCATTTATTGGATTCAGGTGCAATCTATCGACTGTTAGGATTGTCATTATTTAAACAAAATTTATTAGATCAAATCGATCAGCAAAATATCCTCTTACAATGTCAACAGATTGCTACAAAATTGGATATTCGGTTTGAAACTGGGTTGAATGGGATTCAGATTTATCTGGATAACGAAGATGTATCAGAGATCATTCGTACCGAGCAGGTCGGTGAATATGCATCAAAAGTCGCTGCAATTCCTGTACTTAGAACAGCACTTTTTCAAAGGCAACGTGATTTTGCTCAATTGCCAGGTCTCGTTGCCGATGGGCGAGATATGGCAACGACGGTGTTTCCAGAGGCTCAGGCGAAGATATATTTGACGGCATCTGCTGAATCTCGCGCTGAACGACGAGTAAAGCAGTTGCAGGGTATGGGGCTAGATGCTAAAATAAACGACATTTTAGCCAATATCCAAGCACGTGATAAGCGTGATATGGAGAGAACTGTCGCGCCGTTGAAGCCAGCAGAAGATGCTTATGTAATTGATAGTTCAGATTTGAACATCGAAAACGTATTCAAGTTGATGACTGACTACATTGATGCACAATTGACTAAATAACCTTATATCAGTGGAAGCATAGCCTGATCAGTTTATATGGACTATGCGGAAACTTAATTAAACCGGCCTTGTCTGATCCAAGACCGCTGACTTTTCTAGGTATATCATGACCGAATCTTTTGCAGCCCTCTTTGAAGCAAGCGAATTAAACTTAAACGTTGAGAAGGGTGCAGTCATCCAAGGTATCGTTGTTAGCATCGATTCTGATTGGGTAACTGTAGATACTGGCCTTAAATCTGAAGGTGTTGTATCTCGTTCTGAATTTTTAAACGAACAACGCGAGCTTGAAGTAAACGTTGGCGATACAGTTGACGTTGTTGTTGAAGCGCTTGACAACGGTATGGGCCAAACAGTTCTTTCTCGTGAAAAAGCGAAACGTGCTGAAACTTGGACTAAACTTGAAAAAATCTTTGAAGACGGCGAAATCGTTACTGGTGTTATCTCTGGTAAGGTTAAAGGCGGTTTCACTGTTGACATCGGTCCAGTACGTGCGTTCCTTCCAGGTTCATTGGTAGACACTCGTCCTATCCGTGATACAACTCACCTTGAAGGTAAAGAGTTAGAATTCAAAGTTATCAAACTTGATGCTAAACGTAATAACGTTGTTGTATCTCGTCGTGCTGTTATGGAAGCTGAATCTTCAGCTGACCGTGAAGCTCTTCTTTCTCAATTGGAAGAAGGTCAAACAGTTACTGGTACGATCAAGAATCTTACTGACTACGGCGCATTCGTTGACCTTGGTGGTATTGATGGTCTTCTTCACATTACTGACATGGCTTGGAAACGCATCAAGCACCCATCAGAAGTGGTTGAAGTTGGTCAAGAAGTTACTGTTAAAGTACTTAAATTTGACAAAGAACGTAACCGCGTATCTTTAGGTCTTAAGCAATTAGGCGAAGATCCATGGTTAGCGATTATGAACCGTTACCCTAAAGGTTCTATCGTTAAAGCTCGCGTAACTAACTTAACTGACTACGGCTGTTTCGCAGAAATCGCTGAAGGCGTTGAAGGTTTAGTACACGTATCAGAAATGGACCACACGAACAAAAACATCCACCCATCTAAAGTAGTTCAGATTGGTGACGAAGTTGATGTTATGGTTCTTGAAGTTGATGAAGAGCGTCGTCGTATTTCTTTGGGTATCAAACAAACTCGTGCTAATCCATGGGAAGAGTTTGCTAAGGATCACGACAAAGGTGAAAAAGTTTCTGGTACGATCAAATCTATCACTGACTTCGGTATCTTCATCGGTTTACCAGGTGGTATCGACGGTTTAGTTCACTTGTCTGATATTTCTTGGAACGAACAAGGCGAAGAAGCGATTCGTCGTTATAAGAAAGGCGACACTGTAGAAGCTGTTATCCTTTCTGTTGACGCTGAAGGCAACCGTATCAGCCTTGGTATCAAACAAATGAACAACGATCCGTTCAATGATTTCTTAGCTGCGAACGAACGTGGTGCTTTGGTTAAAGGTACTGTAACTGCTGTTGATGCTCGTGGCGCAACTGTTAAGTTAGCTGACGAAGTTGAAGCTTCTTTGAAAGCTTCAGAAATCAACCGCGATCGCGTTGAAGATGCAACTAAATTCTTAGAAGTTGGTCAAGAAGTTGAAGCGAAGATCATCAACGTTGATCGTAAATCACGCGCAATCAACTTGTCTATCAAAGCGAAAGACGAGGCTGAAGAGAAAGAAGCTGTTGCTACTTTGAATAAAACTGCAACTCCTGGTCAAGACAATGGTCCAAAAACTATTGGTGATTTGATCAAAGCTCAAATGGGTAGCTAAGATCTCTGTGTGAATGTATTGTTAATGTAATTTAACTAATACTTTTTACACAAATACTGTAAACGGTAGCGTAGTATTAACTTATTACGCTACCGTTTTGTATTTAAACAGGTTATTATCTTGCTATCTACTAAAGTAGCTTGATAATTAAAGAGGTCGTAGATGACTACTGAAGCACTTAATAAGTCTGACTTAATAGAGCGAATTTCTATTAAAAATCCACATTTGGCTGAACCATTAGTCGAAGAAGCTGTTAAAATTATGATTGATCAGATGATTGCTGCATTATCTTCTGATGATCGTATTGAAATTCGTGGATTTGGCAGTTTTGCACTACATCATCGTGAACCGCGTGTTGGTCGTAATCCTAAAACAGGTAAATCTGTAGAAGTTGCAGCGAAAGCTGTACCGCATTTTAAACCTGGTAAAGCATTACGTGATGCAGTGAACGAAACAGCTAAATAATAAAAATATGGGGTGTTTATGCGTTACGTTCTCGTTGCTATATTAATTGTACTTTTTGGCTATTCCCTAGCACTTGTTTTGCAAAATGGTACTGAGCTTTCTGTAGATCTTTTATTTACACAAGTACCCGCAATGCGTTTAGGATTATTATTGCTACTGACATTGGTACTAGGATTAGTGTTAGGGCTATTACTGGGAGTTCAAATATTCCGAGTATTCCAAACAAGTTGGGAAATCAAGCGTTTACGTAAGGATATTGAACATCTTCGTAAAGAACAGATTCAATCAGCACAGCTTGCTGCAGCTGAAGCAGCCGCGAGTGTTAGACATGAAAAAACTGTCTTAGACGTTCAAACAGATGAGACCCACACTCGTCCACTGTGAGAATAAAGATTGTTAAAGCACTATATTGTTTTCAATATAGTGCTTTTTTTTTGTATGCAAAAACAGCTCTAAAATTATCAACTTAATCTTGCATGATTTTTTAAAACTAAGTTTTGCAGGGCTTTATAAACATCATTATAATGGCGCAACTTGTGTAGGAAGGAAGATAGACTCTTGAGTATCATTGTTGCTTTAGATGCAAAAAGCCAAAAAGAAGCATTATCAATTGCTGATCAATTAGACCCTTCGCTATGCAGAGTAAAAGTTGGGAAGGAAATTTTTACCCATGAAGGTCCATCTGTCGTTAAAGCATTGCATGATCGCGGATTTGAAGTTTTTTTAGACTTAAAATTCCATGATATTCCAAATACAACTGCACAAGCCGTATGTGCTGCAGCAGATATGGGCGTGTGGATGGTCAATGTCCATGCTTCTGGCGGTCGAAAGATGATGGAAACTTGTGTAGAGCGACTTAAGGCAGGTAATTACAGAACACAACTTATTGCTGTGACTGTTTTAACTTCTATGGGGCGTGAAGACTTGAAAGATTTGGGCTTGGATGTTGAGCCATTTGAACACGTAAAGCGCCTTGCCACCTTGACTAAAGACAGTGGTTTAGATGGGGTAGTGTGTTCAGCACAAGAAGCAAAAATGCTGCGTAACACTTTAGGTCAGGATTTTGCTTTGGTTACTCCTGGCATTCGTCCATTGGGTTCAAATGCGGATGATCAAAAACGTATTGTGACACCAAAACAAGCGATGATAGACGGTTCTACACATTTGGTCATAGGTCGTCCAATTACTCAATCTAGCAATATGAATCAGACATTGAAAGATATTTTATCATCTTTATAGCGTCGAATTTTGGCAAAAAAATCCACTCAATTGAGTGGATTTTTTAATTCTATTTTTAAATTTCAGTATTTATTATTCTAGTACAGCCTTTAATCGTCTTATGGCTTCTTCACACTGTGCTAAATCTGCAACTAAAGCTAAACGCACATGATTTTCACCAGGATTACCTGATTCTGTATCACGAGATAAATATCTACCCGGTAAGACTTTGATGTGTGCTTTTTCCATGAGCATTTTTGCAAATGTCTCATCATTATCGACTTTTAACCAATAATAGAAACCGGCATCTGGTTTTTTGAGAGGCAATAAATGACCCAATTCTTTTTGAAATAATTCAAACTTAGCACGATATTGCTTACGGTTCTCTTCAACATGTTCTTCATCATTCCACGCCTCAATTGAAGCGAGTTGATGTTGAACAGGCATTGCTGCACCATGATAAGTACGGAATTTTAAATAAGGTTTTAATAGTTCTGCATCGCCAGCAACAAAACCTGAACGCATACCCGGTAAATTAGAGCGTTTCGATAGTGAGTGGAAGACGATACAGTTCTTGTAATCATCTCTTCCCAATTCAGCACAAACCTCAAGTAAGCCGATCGGGGCTTCATCAAACCAGAGTTCTGAGTAGCACTCATCAGAAGCAATCACGAAATTATATTGATCAGATAGCGTAATCAGTTTTTTAAATTGCTCTTTAGAGAATATAGCACCCGTTGGGTTGCCTGGTGTACAGACAAAGAGTAAGGCTGTTTTTTCCCAAACTTCAGCTGGTACAGCATCGAAATCACCTAAGTAGCCGTTTTCTTCTGTGCAATTGATGAAGTAGGGTCTTGCACCTGCAAGTAAAGTAGCACCTTCATAGATTTGATAAAAAGGATTAGGCATCACGACATAGGGGGCTTCATCTCGATTAATCAAAGCTTGGACAAACGAGAAAATGCCTTCACGGGTTCCTGTTACAGGTAAAATTTCATTTTCATCACTAATGCTATTCAGCTTAAAACGACGTGTTAACCATTTGGCGATACTTTCTCGAAGCTCAGGCAGACCTTTACTGTTTGGGTATGTCGATAGATGATTAAAATTGTCAATAATTGCTTGTTTAACGAACTCTGGCGCTGGATGCTTTGGCTCACCAATGGAGAGTGGGATCAATGGAAGATCAGCAGATTTTACATCCTGAAAAAGTTTATTTAATTTTTCAAAAGGATATGGATGTAATAAAGACAAACTAGAGTTCATGAAACAATGACCACGTAATTAAAAATATGAAACGATGCTTAAAGTCAGAGAGTAAGATCAATAAAACTCAATTTAAGCGTGATTTGAAACTTGGTTTGAGGCTTCATTTAAAGCGGCTAATAACAGTCCAGAAAATGCTTTTGCTTCATCTTGATTCATCGGTTTGCCATCTTTTTTTGCCACAAAGAAAATATCTTCTGCACGTTCGCCCAGTGTAGCAATTTTAGCAGAATGTATATCGAGTCCTTGCATCATGAATAAGCCCCCAATTTTGGCGAGCAATCCTGGCTGATCCAGCGTAGCAATCTCAACCATATTCTGTTGTAAAGCTTCATTCAAGGTAATATCCACGGTATTCTCAATGTCAAAATGACGTAATTGACGAGGGATGCGACGTTGCATCAGCCCTGGGTATTTATCTGAATGAGTAAGTGCTTTAACCAGCGCTTCTTTGACGGTTGCTTCACGTTCAGGATCTGTAACCAATGTACCAAAACGATCTAACACAACGTAGGTATCTAAACTAAATGCTTTTGTTGCTGTGATAATACGTGCATCTTGAACATCTAAGTTCATTCGATCGAGTACTGCCACTGTTGTTGCAAATAGGTTGGGTTGATCTTGAGTATAAATAAAGATTTGTACGGCATCTTGTGCTGCTTTGCGGTGCGCGCGCATGAGTACGAGTGGTGCAGGATTTTCACCGTGATCTAAAATAGCGCGTGTATGCCAAGCAACCTCGTCGGCTGTTTCTTTAAGGAAATACTCATCCCCCAGTTCTTGCCAGACTTTTTCGACGGCTTCTAAAGGATAATCATTGACTAAGAGTTCACTGGCAGCGAATTTGGTGTCTTCGATGAGCATTTGATATTCCACAGGGCGACCTAAGCCTGTACGAATCACATCGCGTGCATGTGTATACAATTGACGCATCAGAGAAGCGCGCCAAGTATTCCATAATTTGGGATTGGTTGCATTGATATCTGCAACAGTCAACGTATATAAATAATCCAAATGTTCCATATCACCCAGTTTTTCGGCAAATTCTTTGACAATATCAGGATCAGAAATATCTTTTTTCTGTGCCGTTATGGACATCAACAGATGATTTTGAATCAGCCATGCAACTAAATTACATTCACGTTCGGTAAATCCATGTGCACGACAAAACTCGATGGCATCTATTGCTCCAAGCTCACTATGATCACCACCACGACCTTTGGCAATGTCATGAAAAAGTGCTGCCAAGAAAACGATATCGCGACGAACGAGGCGTTGGAAGACTGAGCTAACCACAGTGTAATCTTTGGCAAACTCAGGTTCTTTAAAACGATTTAAATTACGTAATAACAATAGGGTGTGCGCATCAACCGTATAAATATGGAATAGATCGTATTGCATCAATCCCATGATCTGTCCAAATGCAGGAATATAATTACCAAGTACACCATAACGCTTCATAGCCAAAAGTGTTTCATATAAGCGGTAAGGTGAACGAATGATGGCCATGAACAGTGCTTGATGAGCAGGATGGTTTCGATAATCGCGATCAATACGTTTTGCTGCTAAGGTCAATAATCTCAGTGTACGTGCACGAATGCCTTCGATCTCAGGGCGATTGGCCAAAATAAAGAATATTTCTAAAATCGCACTTGGTTTTTCTGCAAAAATCTTGTGATGCTGTACGGCAAGTTTGCCATCGACCAATTTGAAATTTTCATTGATCTCTTCGATTTTACGCTCATAGTTGGGCAGTCGAGGTGTAATCACAGACTCATCAAAGTAAGCCAGTAACATTTCATTCAAAGTCGAGACTTGTTGAGCAGCACGATAATAACGCTTCATGAACTGTTCAATCGGATAATTGATATGTTGACCTTCAACTTTTTCATAGCCAAATTTTGCAGCGATATCACGTTGATAATCGAACAAGAGTCGATTTTCATCACGTTTGGTCAAACGATGTAAATGGTGGCGAATTTCCCACAGGAAATTTTCAGCTTCTTCTAAAACTGAAAGTTCAAATTCAGAAATAAAACCTAAATGCACTAAATCGTAAATGCGATTGACTCTGAAATGACGTTTCGCAATCCAGCCAATTTGATTGATGTCACGGATGCCACCGGGTGCATTTTTAATGTCAGGTTCTAAATTGCTTTCAGTATTATTGTGTTGTGCGTAACGTTTGACTTGTTCAACCATTTTCGCATCAAAGAATGTCTTGTCTGTCCAAGTCTGAGACACGACACGTCTCGGCCATTTTGTCAGCTGAGGATTGCCCACAATTAAACGTGCTTCAATCAGTGTTGTTGCAACAGTTAAATCACTCATGGCTTGTTCAAAGCATTGTTGAATGGTACGAACACTCACGCCGGGTTTAAAGTTACCGACATCCCAAAGTGATGAAATGAAGGCTGAAATAGCAGCTTCTTGCTCTGGACTTAGGTCCTCCTCAGACAGAATCATGATATCTACATCTGAGTAGGGCATCATTTCTCGGCGCCCATATCCACCGACTGCAAATAAACCCAGTGGTGTTTGATCAAGCTCAACATGCTTCCAAAGGAATATTAAAGCTTCATCAATTAAATTCGAGCGGGCCAAAATAATTTCACGAATGGGCTTACCTTGTTCAAATTCTGTTTGTAATTGATTTTCAACATCTGCACGCCACGCATTAATCGCTTTGATGTCATGAATATTAGAAACATATTGATCTAAAGGAGAAGTATTGATCATGAAATAATTGTCCGCCCAAATGTGTTTACATTACCAATTTTGATTTACAGAAACTTTCGATGCTACTTCGGTTGCCAGTTCACGTGCTTGATCTGTTGTTTCTGCACGAGCCGTGGCTACACCCATACGACGTCGTTTGAAACCTTCTGGCTTACCAAAGAGTCGTAAATCAGTATTCGGATTTTCTAAAGCAAGATTTAAGCCAGAGAATGAAAGATTTTGATCATCTACACCTGCATAGATCACCGCACTGGCAGCAATACTGTGGCGTTTCGTATTGACTGGAAGTCCTAAAATGGCACGGGCATGCAGTTCAAACTCACTTTGGAATTGTGAAGCCAAAGTGACTAAGCCTGTATCATGTGGGCGAGGTGAAACTTCACTAAACCAAACCTTATCACCTTTAATAAACAGTTCAACACCAAAAATACCGCAACCACCTAATGCAACGGTCACTTTATGAGCGATACGTTGCGATTCTTCAAGGGCTGCTGGCGACATCGCTTGAGGTTGCCAACTTTCAACGTAATCGCCTGAATCTTGACGATGACCAATAGCATCACAGAAATGAGTTTCGATTTCACCCGTTTTAGCATTTTTTGCACGTACGGTAAGCAATGTAATTTCAAAATCAAAATCAATCTGAGATTCAACGATGACAGTGCCTTGATTTACTCGACCACCAGTTTGTGCATATTCCCAAGCAGCATCCACTTCCGCAAATTCTTTAACGCGTGACTGACCTTTACCTGAAGATGACATCACCGGTTTGACAAAGTTAGGATAGCCAATGTCATCACATGCAGAACGGAATGATTCTAAAGTGTTGGCAAATCGATAGGCTGAAGTTGGTAAGCCGAGTTCTTCAGCAGCTAAACGACGAATGCCTTCGCGGTTCATCGTTAAATTAACGGCTTTTGCAGAAGGGATGACTGTTGCAATATTTTCTTCTTCAATTTCAACTAAGACTTCAGTTGCGATAGCTTCAATCTCTGGAACAATCAGATGAGGTTTGATTTGTTCAATTAAGGATTTTAATGCGGCTGAATCTGCCATATTTAAGGTATAAGAAAAATGTGCAACTTGCATGGCAGGAGCATGGTCATAACGATCTGCAGCATGAACTTCTACACCCAGTCTTTGCAAAGAAATCACCACTTCTTTACCTAGCTCGCCTGAACCTAAAAGGAGTACTTTAAATGCAGTTGATTGAAGAGGAGTGCCGATCATTATATTCATGCTTTCATCCATGCTTGATATTATGGGCTTTTAGCATATCAGAACTTCGATCCCTGTTAAGGGGTGATTCACATAAAATAATGAACTAATTCTGATATGACCTAGGTTGAAAATTGATATATCAGTCTTGTTTATTTATTGGATTAGGCTAAGTCTAAGCTCGCTATACAGACATCTATTTTCAATTCCGTCCTGATAATATTGCTTTGCAAGCTGAATGTCTTGATATTCAGTTTCTGCGAGATAAAAGTCACCAATAAAACTATATCGTTCAGACTCCTTTCTGTTTTCAAACATGAATTCAACAATTTCCTTTGCTTTTGATGGATTATATTTTTGATTTTTTTTATAGCGATAATGCAACAAGCTCAATCCATATTCAGAGCTGGTATGGAATCCATGTTCAGAAAGCTTATAAAACAACGCTTTGGCTTTTACGAAATCATCATTTTCTGCATAGTATTTACCTAAATAATAGTATGCGGAGAAAATACCATTTTCAACGGCTTGTTCTGCGTAGTATTTGGACTTTTTAAAATCTAGATAATCTTGTTCTTCGATGTACACATCGGCAAGAGAGAGCAGTGCATCAGTATTGCCCCTATCTAAACTCTGTTGATAGTATTGAATTGCATTCTCAACATTTCTATAGGCAAGAACGTGCTGACATATCGTACCTAAGCATTGAAAAGAAAATGCATCACCTTCATTTGCAGCAATCTCTAAATGATAAATTGCGTTATCGACATACCCAAAATACAGCAAAATCTCACCAGTACTACCGTAATTTTCTGTTGTAAAACAGGGCTCATACTTTTCAATGAGGCTTAATGCCTCATGGTCATGCTTATTCTCAAATAGATTCCAAATATAATTTGCTGTTAAATATTCAGGACATTGAAGTGCTTTTTCCGAGGCAAGATCAATCGTTTTTGCCTTTTTATTAAAGATTTGATTTATTGATTGTTTTATTTTTATTAGCATGTCGTGATTCTCATTTATCCATAATTGAATTTATAAAAATATGTACAATCTTGTATAGTGACCGTACTCATCCTTCGAAATCGTATATTTAGATACGACTTTGGATTGTAAATTCAGCAGTTTTAAAGCATCAAACAACCAAGGAGCTTGTTCGTATTCGAGAGATGAAAAAGACATCTCGGTTAGCAATCTTTGTTGTGTGATACAAAGGTTAGGAATATAAACATTCCCGAAACATTCATTATTATCAAAATCAGGGTAAGTAATGCAAATCAAATATTTTTGATGCTCTTCTAAGGGCATTGTATGGAAAGCCCTTAGTTTCAAATGATTTGCATAAAATATCGCTGTATTGAGCAGATCAGCATTGAGTTGTGCTGCGCTATAGGTTTTATTTAGGTTTGAGCAATGATTTATTCTGCTGATTAGAGGAACTTCATCAAAAATAATAGAGTCATGAAAAGTAAAATCAATTTCTCTATTGAAAGAATAGTTTTCTAAGTCTGATATTCTTAATAGCTCTTCTAAATATTTCATCGCTTATTTTGACTATCCTAAAGGGAAATAGGTATATACCAGTCCATACGTGAAAGCGGCAGTTAAAGTCGCAGGGACAATTTGTTTAAATTTGAAATATAAACCGGCTAGTACAGCAAAACCGATCAACATGGCAACGCTTTTGTTGGGATGATCAAGTAAGGGCGGAAGCGTGGCAACCACCAACATCGAACTGATCGCAGCAATGCCAATAGAACCCAAAGCAATTTTAATCCACAGCGCACCACGTTTTTGAGCGCCTTGTTGAAACTTTTGGATCACAAAGAAAGGACCAAATCGGGATGCAAAGTTGGCAATACCAACGACTATACCGACCAGAATAATCTCAAGATTCATGATGCTCTCCAACCAAAACGTCATGCTGACGCTTTAAAACATAATGCTCAAATAAGCCTGCCAGAATACCTGATGTGATCCCAATAAAGATGGCAGCAGAAATATCAATGAAATAACAGGCCACGGCAGAGACAGCCGTGGTCACAGCAACCACAAACGTATGTTTCTTTTCAAAGGCTGCCAATAAGAAACTTAAGAAAAGGGCAGGCAGTAAAAAGTCTAACGCCGCTTGTAAAAACTGCGGCATATTGCTGACTTGGTCTGCAAACATGCCACCGAGGAACGAACCCAATGCCCATGACAGCCAACTAAATAGACTTAAACCTAACATCCAAGACTCAGACCATTCTTGACGGCGCTGAGTCAATTTAATCATGCCGGAAGCAAAGACTTCGTCGGTCAAACCCCAAGACCACATGGCGGTTTTCTTCAAATTAAGTTTATCTTGAATGAGGTTTTGAAGTGCAGGCCCATAAAGCAGATGACGGATATCTAAAGCAATGACGGTCAGCGCCGTCATCCAGATCGACGTACCACTGCCCAAAAGGGCGACCACTAAAAATTGACTTGCGCCTGCATACATTGAGCATGATAAAAATAAAGCCTCCCAAGCGGTAAAACCAAACTGGGTGGCAGATACCCCAAAGGCGAAGGAAACAGGAAGATAGGTAAATATAATTGCTTGACTGTCTTTAGCGCCTTGCCAAAAACCAGCAGGTTTTATTGTTGAGATTGTCCGCTCTGACACGCCACACCCAATGAAAAAAGAATAAAAGGTAGAAATCAAGATTGAGTATTGTAGCTGAATTTACTAGCATAGTGCCGAATTGTTTGTTTGGGCGAGCCTATGTTTGCTTTGAAAGATTATCCTCGACTGTGCATGTGTATGATGCTCATGACAGTGGGGTTACAAGGTTGTGGACATTCATCAAACGGAACTGACGAAAAGATTGAAATTAAGGCTGCACCCAAGATCACCAATGATGCCACGGTGTATGCACAGCAAGCTTGGGTGCTGATCAATCAGGTGGATCCTGTGCTGTATAAGGCACAGAAAAACCAGATTGCAGCACAAGTACGTGAACCTGTACGGCAGCTGATTTTAGACTGGCGGATCAACGTGAAAATGACTGACTCGGTGACTGAAGGAAAATATGCCTTATGCCGTAAAGCATTAACCAGCATCGATTCTTGGGCACGCGCGATAGTTGAAAATGAAGGGCAGTTGGCGCAGCGTCAAGCCAATTATGAGCGTGATAAAGCCCAGTGTAAAACTGCCATAGACAATCCTGAACTTGGCAATACCAAAGAATATAAAAATCTATTCTAGGATTTAAGCGGAAAAAAAGCCCCGAACCATCGGGGCTTTTTTACTTTAAAAGTCAGGTTTTAAAGCTTTTAGATCGATTATAAATTAAACATTAAAACGGAAGTGTAAAACATCGCCATCTTGAACGATGTAGGTTTTACCTTCTAAACGCCATTTACCTGCTTCTTTTGCGCCTGCTTCACCGTTGTATTGAATGAAGTCGTCATAGGCTACGCATTCAGCACGGATAAAGCCTTTTTCAAAGTCAGTGTGAATCACACCCGCTGCTTGAGGGGCAGTTGCACCGACTTTAACTGTCCAAGCGCGAACTTCTTGTATGCCAGCAGTAAAGTAAGTTTGTAAACCAAGCAGTGAGTAGCCTGCACGAATCACCACGTTAAGACCTGGCTCTTCCATACCCATCGCTTCTAGGAATTCAGCACGGTCTTCATCTTCAAGCAGTGAAATTTCAGCTTCAATTTGGTTGCACAGTGGCACCACAATCGCATTTTCTTCAGCAGCTAATTTTTTCACAGCATCTAAATGTGGGTTGTTTTCAAAACCGTCTTCAGCCACGTTTGCAATATACATGGTCGGTTTTAGGGTCATTAAGCCAAAGCCACGAACCAATTTACGTTCGTCATCATCTAGATCGGCAGCACGAGCAGGTTTACCTTCATTCAATAATGGCTGAATTTTTTCTAAAATGGCTTTTATTGCAATCGCTTCTTTGTCACCGCTTTTTGCAGACTTGCTTAAACGCGTGATTGCTTTAGCAACAGCTTCAAGGTCAGCAAGCGCAAGTTCAGTATTGATGGTTGCAATATCATCGAGCGGATCAATTTTACCATTCACGTGAATCACGTTTTCATCTTCAAAACAACGAACAACGTGTGCAATTGCATCGGTTTCACGAATGTTTGCTAAGAATTGGTTGCCCAAACCTTCACCTTTAGATGCACCCGCAACTAAACCTGCAATGTCAACGAATTCCATAGACGTCGGAATCACACGTTGCGGTTTAACAATTGCAGTTAATTTGTCTAAACGTGGATCTGGAACAGGAACGATGCCTGTATTTGGTTCAATTGTACAAAATGGGAAATTTTCTGCAGCAATAGCAGCTTTTGTCAATGCATTGAAAAGTGTAGATTTACCAACGTTCGGCAAGCCGACAATACCGCAATTAAAACCCATGAAAATGACTCACAAAGTGTTTTCTAAAAATTGTTGCTGATTTTACATGAAAGCCAACATAAAGTCAGGATGTCTGAACAACAATTCATTTTTCGAGCAGATTTGGAATAATCAAAAAGATTGCTGCAATGACCTTTTGGGTTTTTAGGATGGCTATGAAAAAGAAAGAATGCACGGAGGCACTCTTTTATTTATGATCTCATCATCTTTAAATTTTCCGTTTATCGAGTTGTGCAGATAAAGTATCACCAGTGGCTTGAATCAACATCACCAATACAACCAAAACCAAAATAACCGCCAGCATAATGTGCATATCAAATCGTTGATATCCATAGCGATAGGCAATATCACCTAATCCTCCAGCCCCAATTGCACCTGCAATAGCAGATGAATTAATCATGGTGACAATGGTGACGGTAAATCCAGCCACGATACCCGGTAGTGCTTCTGGTAATAAGACATGCCAAATGATCTGTTTGCGATTGCACCCAATGGCTTGTGCGGCTTCTATAAGTCCATGATCAACTTCACGTAAACTGACTTCTGCAATTCGAGCAAAGAAGGGTGTTGCTGCCAAAGTGAGTGGTACGACGGCAGCCCAAACGCCATAACTGGTGCCCACTAGAAAGCGTGTAATCGGTATTAAAGCAACCATTAAAATTAGAAAAGGAATAGATCGGGTAATATTCACCACCCATCCAATCGAATGATTAATGGATTTTGAAGGATAAATACCGTGCTCCGAAGTGCTCACAAGAACGACTCCCAAGGGTAACCCAATCAAGAATGCTACCAATGCGGATACACCCACCATGATTAAGGTGTCAATCGTGCCACTAATTAATAAATCAATGAGTTGATCGTGCATAACCGAGTACCTCTATATTCGCAATTTTATTTTTCAATTTTTGATGAAGTTGTTCTAGATCAAGCTGATTATTTTGAACAGTAATAATAATTGAGCCAATTAAATGCTCTTGAATGGTATCCACATGGCTTTGGCATAGATGAATTGGATCATCAAAAGTATCAAAGATTTCTTTTAAGTTAGGCAAATGATCAACCGTGGATTCATAACCTAATTTGAGAATGGTCTGATCATTTTCATGTAGAGGCTGATCACTCAAAGGAAAAGGGAGTTCCAGTTGTTCTAAATTAAGTAGTTCCTGCGTAATTTTTTGCTGAGGATTTGAAAATACTGACCAGACTTGACCTGATTCGACGATTTTCCCTTGATCAATCACAACCACTTGATCACAAATTTCACGGATGACTTGCATTTCATGTGTAATCAGAACAATGGTAATACCTAATTTTTGATTAATTTCTTTCAATAGAGAAAGCACAACAGATGTACTTTCAGGATCTAAAGCAGACGTCGCTTCGTCACAGAGTAATATTTGAGGATGATGAACCAATGCGCGTGCAATTCCCACACGCTGTTTTTGCCCACCTGAAAGTTGCGATGGATAATATTCGGCTTTATCTTCAAGACCAACCAATGCCAAAACGTCTTTCACACGATTTTCGATATCTGACTTTTTATACTGTGCAACTTTTAAGGGAAGTGCGACATTTTCAAATACAGTTTTTGCTGACATTAGATTAAAATGTTGAAAAATCATGCCAATGCGCTGACGCAATGAAATGAATTCACGATGACTCAACTTTGACAATTCTTGTTTGTGGATTTGGATGTTGCCATTTGAGGCTTTTTCCAAGCCATTCAACGTGCGAATCAATGAAGATTTTCCTGCGCCACTCTTACCAATAATGCCGAAAATTTTTCCCTCTGGAATATCTAAGTTAATATTCTTTAGGGCATGTACTTGTTTGCCTTGTACATCATAATATTTATTCAAATTTCGAATGGTAATGTGTGGTATTGCAAATTGAACTGTTGAGCCGAAACTAACCATGAGATTTTCTCCTTATTTCCAGCCTTTAAACCATAGTTTTTCACCGATATCTGCATTCAGCTCTTGTTTTACTTTTTCAGAATTTTGATAAATTTGAATAAATTTCTTCAAGTTTTCAGCTTTTTCAGGATGGCTTTGCTCATAATCATCACGTACCACAAATAAAATGGCATAGCGGGTGTTATTGATTTGATCGAGAACTAAAGCAGCATTAGGGTCTATAGTTTTTGCCAAACGAAGATACATTGGATAACTAAAGACTAGATCAGCTTCATCTACAGCACGTGCAGTTTGTGGGCCTTCTACTTCAATAAATTTTAGATTTTTAGGATTGCTGGCAATATCTTGTAAGTTTGATAAATGATTGTCTCCATCTTTCAAGGTGATCAGTTTTGATTGTTGTAAAAGTAACAGTGCTCGACCTTGGTTCACTGGATCATTGGGGATCACAACGCGAGCGCCATCTGCAACGTCATTGATTGATTTATATTTTTTTGAATAGAGTCCAACATGTGTACCCGATCCAATGCCTAAAGCTTTGAGTTTAAAATCAGTTTCTTTTAAGGCATTGTCCAAGAAGGGCTGATGTTGAAAATAGTTGGCATCAATATCGCCATGGTTAAGCGTGATATTCGGTGTGTTCCAATCTGAAAATTCAACCAATTTTACGTTAATGCCTTGCTTCTTCGCTTCATCGACTGCGACTTGTAAAGGTTTAGCAAAAGGTGGACTAATTCCAATCACGATTTCCTGTTGATCTTGTTTACCTTTTTGTGACCAAATCACGAGTCCAATAATAATAGCAGCGATAACAACTGCAAGAATAGTGAGCTTCTTCTTTGCGGATTGATTTGTTGTTTGTGACATAGTGCACCCTTAATTGTAATGTTTTAAGCTGTTTGCTGAGTTCGTTTTTCAGGTTCAATGTGAGAGTTTTGACATCGAAACTGTTCTGCAGGGTGACTTGTCGGTAAATGGGGACCTTTTTGAAAAATTTTATGTCTTAAACTGCCTAATTCATATTCAGTTTTATAACGCCCGCGTTGTTGTAATTCAGGAATCACCAAACGAATAAAATCTTGATGTGATTCTGGTGCAACAGTGCGGGTAAGATTGAAACCATCAAGGCCTGAAGCATCAATAAGTTCGATGAGTTGTTCGGCAACTGTACGTCCTGAACCCACAAAGAGTGGATAACGACCACCTAATAGATGTTGTGCTTTTAAATCACCTAAAGTGACTTGTTGTGCTTTAAAGCGATCATTGACTGAAACAATACTGTTGGTTGGTTGGTAAGGAATAATGTCATCATCTGAATATTGAGAAAAATCAATACCAACTGAACTGGAAAGGTGAGCAATTCCAGCCTCTGAACTTGCATATTGCACATATTCTTTTAGTTTTTCTTGCGCCAAATCATCCGTTTCAGCAGTAACGACTGTAATACCTGCAAAAAGCTTAAGCGCTTGCTCATTACGACCATCTAATCGTGCCAATTCACGAATGCTATCCACTTGTTTTTTGAGTTTGTCTGCACTGTCACCACCAATAAACATCGCTTCAGCATGCTGAGTTGCGAATTTTAAACCGCGAGGAGAGGCGCCAGCTTGAAAGAGCACAGGTGTCCGCTGGATAGAAGGAGAGACTTGGAACACACCTTCACTTTGATAAAATTGACCCTTGTGATGAATAGCATGAACTTTATGGGGTTGCGTAAAGACGCGCTGTTGTTTGTCGATGATAACTGCATCATTTTCCCAAGAACCTTCCCAAAATTTATAGCAAAGGGCGAGAAATTCTTCCGCTTGTTCGTACCGCTGATCATGGTCTTTTAAACTTTTTTGACCAATTAAACGTTCAGCACTATCTAAATAGCCTGTGACAATGTTCCAGCCGATGCGTCCTTGAGTCAGGTGATCTAAACTGGCAAAGCGACGGGCAAACTGATAGGGCGATTCATAACTCAAATTCACGGTAATTCCAAAACCTAAATGCTGCGTCACAGCAGCCATCGCGGAGACCAAAGTACTTGGATCATGACTCGGAAGTTGAATCGACTCTTTGAGGGTCAGATCAATATTGTTTTGATAAACGTCATATACGCCCGTAATGTCTGCAATGAACAGCCCGTCGAATAAGCCTTCTTCTAAAGTCTGTGCTAAGTCCGTCCAATAACTCAGTTCATTAAAGCGATAAGATTCGTCTCTAGGATGAGTCCAAAGCCCGTGATTAATGTGTCCAACGCAATTCATGTCAAAAGCATTCAGTAGAATTTTTTTCTGATCGCTGTGTAGAGTGTTTATAGGCTTGTTTTGTGAACGGTTTTGTGAACGGTTTTGTAATTTGATTTGGCTCATTAGAGTGTCCCTCGACGTGGTGGAAGGATATGATTGAGCACATAATTGCCGATGAAGTAATATTTCCATCTTGAAGCATCATGTAGTGTATGAACGCGGGCATTTCTCCAATAGAGATCCAAAGCCTCTTGAATTTGACTACCACGGCTTCCTGCTAACTCTACTAATTTAGAAGATGCTTTTAACGCTGTTTCTGTGCTGTGCGCACGAACTTTAGCGACATCGATAGATGCTTGAGCAATATTTTTTTCATGAGGATTAGGTTTAGCATTATCGATTGAATGAGCTGCCTGTTTGAGTAGGAGTTCACTCGCTTTGACATCAACGCTGACACGTCCAAGCTCTGATAAAGTCAGCGGATCTTGGGTAGCAAAATCCACACCTGAATCAATCCAAGGACGCGCTTGGCGAACACGAATTAAAGTTTCTTCAAATGCTGCCCGAGCAATACCAACTTCTATGGCTGCATGCATAAGCTGTGCGAAAGGACCCACCAGCGTTGGTTGCTGAAATGCTTGATCAAAAGGAATGATGTCTTCAGCGAGAACTTTGACATGATTGAATTTCACTGTACCACTGCCTGTAGTACGCTGACCAAATCCAGACCAGTCATCGACTAAGCTTAAGCCTTCGCTTTGACGTGGAATAAACGCTAAATATTCATTGTTATTTTCATCTTTCACCAAAGTGGGAATACGGTGCGAGAATAAACTTCCAGTGCAATAGAATTTTTCACCATTGACCTCAAAGCCATCTGTAGTTTGGCGAATGGTGGTATGTTTTTGTGTTGCATTTTTAGTTTTGAATTCTGCTAAAGCATTTCCAAAACGCGCACCTTGGAGTACTTCTGCATAGAGTTTTTGTCTTTGTTGTTCAGTCCCAGTATTTCTCAAAACTTCTAAGGCATAAAAATGATTTTGTGGAATTTGACCGATAGAACCATCGGCACCACTGATGAGGGCAATGATTTGAGCGACGGTATAGCTTGAAACCTCTGCGCCACCGTATTCTTTGGGTACTGTAATCGCCCATAAGCCTGATTGGCTATAGGCTTCAATTTCATCAAATGGCAATTGTCTTTCAGCATCACGCTGAATTGCATTTTCTTTAAATTTTTCAGCGAGTCGCTGTGCGATCTCTAAAGCTTCTTGATCAGATTTGATAATATGTGCATGAGAAATTGGCTGCGCCATTAAAGGAATAATCGATTGATATGAGGTCATAAGTTTCTCCTTAAATCCAAGCATGACGAACAGGTAAGGTGTTATTTAAGTAATAGTCGCCCAACGCATGAAACTTCCAGCGGACAGGGTCATGCAAGGTATGAACACGTGCATTACGCCAATGTTGATCTAAATTATGCTCACTCAGGCTGGAACGACTACCTCCTAATTCCAACAGTTTCTCTGAAATGAGTAGGGCTGCGTCATTAGCATAGATCTTTGCTTCAGCGACTTTGATGGATGCGAGACCTGCTTGTTCGGGAGAAACTTCATCTAATGCATCCAGCTCATCCAAATAGCTAGCGGCTTCATCGAGCAGTAAAATGGCTGCATCTAGTAAAATTTGACTGCGACCTACTTCTTGTAAGGTATAGTGCTCCAAACTTGCTTTATCTACATTTGCATCGGCGATTGGTCGCGCTTTAGCGACAGCAGAGAGCGTATCTTCGAAGGCGGCTTCTGCAATGCCCACATCAATTGCAACTTGTAGTAATTGAGAAAAAGCACCCCGATAGTTGGTCGCTTGCGCTAAAATTCGTTCATCAAAAATTAAAAAAGGATCGACTTCAACTTGATCTAAAATGACCGTACCGCTTGAAGTGGTACGTTGTCCAAAGCCATTCCAATCATTCATCACTTCGATACCTTGACTATGACGATCAATAATCGTCAAAATCACATGACCTTCAGGGTGAACGGCTTTAATCGCCAGCCAATCGGCAAAGCTACTTCCTGTTGAGTAGAACTTTTGTCCACTAATCAAATATTTACCATTTTCAAATATAAGCTTGGTATTTAAGGTTTTAGAGTCTTTGGTGTTTCGTTCAGGCCCCCCATTGGCTAAACGTTTACCCTTTAAGATTTCAGTGAAAATAAAGCGTTTTTGATGCTCAGTTCCCATAATGTTAATCATATTGAGCAGTGCAATTTGGTTTTGTGGAATTTGTCCTAGGCTTGAGTCGGCTTTATTGATAATTCTAAAGACTTGAGCCAAGGTTCTATTCGAGACTTCAGCACCACCATATTTTTTGGGAATACGTAAGCCTCCCAAACCCTTTTGGCTGAATAAATTGACTTCTTCAAATGGCAATCGTCTTTTTTGATCTCGAATATTACGACCTTCAAGTGCAAAATCTGCAACTTGATAAGCAGCATTGATAGCATCTTGGTCATTTTCAAGAATATGAACTGTTCGATTAATTAAGCGTGACATGATGAGATCCTAAATAACTGTCTTAACGCTACGCTTCTGACTTTAAATTGGTAAATGTTGAATTTTGATAAGGTTGTGAAGATTAATCTTAAATAGAAAAAATGCTAAAAATAGCTATTTTTCATAGAATTTAAATATTTGATATATATAAATAAAGTTGATTGAAACTGGTTTTTTATTTTTAATTATTCTTTGCTTATATTGAGATATAAGATAAGTAACTATGTATTCGTTATAAATTTAGAGAGTACTTTTATTGGAAATTTATTGTTTTTTATCACTCAGGATAAAATTTAAATACCTAAAATTTAATTTAGATTTATCAGAAATAGAATTGGTCACAGATTGAAACTTGAAATTTGGGGATTGGGTGACTAGAGTACATGACAGAAATATATCGAAAAAATATGTTACATTCTGAATGATTGATTTCATTTTTATCAATTTTGCTGATTTTTTTGGAGTAGCTATGCGCACACTTTACCAGTTTCCACTGTCTCATTTCTGTGAGAAAGCCCGCTGGTTACTTGATCATAAAGAACTCGACTTTGTGGCGCATAATTTGATTCCAGGCGTTCATCGCGCTTTTACTCAGCTTAAAACAGGTCAGAATAAGTTACCCGTTTTAAAAGATAGTGAAACGTGGATCGCGGGTTCGACTGAAATTGCACTCTACTTAGATGATCATTATCCCGAGCATGCGCTGTTAAGTTCTGATCCGAAACTCAGAGCACAAGCATTAGAGATTAATCAAATCTCCAATGATTTAGGGATGTATGTTCGCCGTTGGGGTTTAGCGCATGCATTATCTGAAAGTGATGAACCTCTTGAAATTATGATTGGTGAAAAAGGTTACTTAAGAAAGTTTGAGAAATTTTCAAAACCCATCATTAAAAGTTTAGTCACCAAAGGCTATCAGATTGATTCTGAAAAAGTCATCCATGCTAAATCAAGTATGGATGAGATTATTATTGATTTAAACGCCAGATTAAATGCAAATCATGGGCGCTACCTCGTGGGAGATCGACTGGGTTTAGCAGATATTGCTGTGTGTTCGATGTTAGCCCCTTTGCTTGAAATTGAAGGAACGCCGTGGGAAAAAGAATTGAGTTCTAATATTTCTGAAGATTATCATAATTTTAAACTCTATCTTTTAGAGCAACCGATTGGTCAGTATGTAAAACGAATTTATGAAAATGAACGCTGTGCACGGGTAGATTGGCGCGGGATGTAATATTAGCTCATGCTATGAATCTTAAAATTTTAAACTTGGAGAAGTTCTAAACGAAATTATTCCTGCCATACTCTAAAGTGAGCCTGAAGTGGGAATTTTTTTTAATATAAGACTAAATACTATCTTTAATTTTAAATAAATTAAGATAATTGCTATTAATTTCCCATAAATAAGCTTAGATTCAATAGAAGCTGTTTTTAAATAATAAAAGGGGGATTCGTGGTGGAATTAGATCGCTATGATAAGCAAATTTTAGAAATACTCACCCATGAAGATCTGAATCTTAATGAGCTGTCAGAGCGGATCAGTTTATCAGTCAGTTCAGTACATAGACGTATTAAGAACTTGATTGAAAATAAGATCATGACCAATTTAAAGCGTGACATCAATTACCAAAAACTTGGATTTAGTTTGCATGTACTTTTACAAGTGTCACTGAGTAAACATGATACGGATACTTTTGCAAAGTTTCTTGAAGAATTAGAAAGCATTCCAGAAGTGATTAATGCATTTTTAGTGACAGGGCAATCTGCTGATTTTATTGTAGAAGTGGTTGCGCGAGATATGGAAAACTATAGTGAAATCTTGCTAAAACGTATTGGAAAAATTGAATTTGTGGTTGCACTGCATTCAAGTTTCGTAATCAAAGAATATAAAGTCTTTAACTGTAGTGGACTTTTAAGCAGAGTGTAATTGGGTAAGCGAGAATAAAATGCTTCATTTTTACGAGCCGACAGAATATCAGCCCAAATGTAATGCACTATATGAAACCTACTATAGACAGTTATTTCATTTGGTTCCTCATGCCAAGATTGAGCATATCGGCTCATCTGCGATTCCAAAGTCATTCTCTAAAGGTGATTTAGATATTTACGTAGCAGTATCACAGAACGAGTTTGAACACTGTATCACTCAAATTAAACGTTTAGGATTTCAAGAGAAACAGAATACTTTAAGAACACCACATTTATGTATGTTTGAATCACAAAATAATGATGATGTTGCTATTCAATTGGTTGTCGCAGGAAGTGAGTTTGAATCTTTTATCCTATTTAGAGATCGACTTAGGGCTTCAGTTGATTTGGTCGAGCAATATAACCGATTGAAGTTAAATTCCGTTTCTCTATCGATGAATCAATATCGTGAGAAGAAATCAAAATTTATCCGTTATGTTCTAAGTTTATAAAAAAACGCACCCTAAGGTGCGTTTTGGATATCGATACAATTAAGCATCAAGTTCGGCTAAAACTTCATCAGTGAATTCTACGTTGGTATAAACGTTTTGAACATCATCAAGGTCTTCAAACATATCAATCATTTTGATGATTTTTTTGGCTTGTTCGATGTCTGAAATAGATGCTTTCGTTGATGGATTCATTACAACTTCAGCATTATCAGATTTTAAACCTGCTGCTGTAAGTGCATCTTGAACATCACCAAAAGACTCAGGTGTTGTAATGACCAGAATCTCATCTTCAGAAACTTCGATGTCTTCCGCACCTGCTTCTAAAGCAACATCCATGATTTGATCTTCTAAAGACACATCTTCAAAAGTAATCTCACCACGTTTGGTAAACATGTAGGCAACAGAACCTGCTGTACCTAAGTTTCCATCTGTTTTAGAGAAACAGTGACGCACATCAGGCACAGTACGGTTTAAGTTGTCTGTCATTGTTTCAACAATAACGGCAACACCACCCACGCCATAACCTTCGTATGTGACTTCTTTTAAATCAGCATTATCTTCACCACCAACACCGCGTTGAACCGCACGGTTAATGGTGTCACGTGTCATATTTGCGACGAGTGCTTTTTCAACGACAGCACGTAAACGGGGGTTAGATGCAACATCACCACCACCTAAACGAGCAGCAGTTACGATTTCACGGATAAATTTTGTGAATACTTTAGCGCGACTCGCATCTTGTTTTGCTTTGCGATGCTTTGTGTTAGCCCACTTGGAATGACCCGCCATGCGAAATATGCTCCTTGTAGATTGGCCTTATGCCGAATCGAATTGGAAAGAATTCTACCATAAGGCCTTTTTTCGAATAAAGCCTTTGAAAATAGGTTTTTTAAATTATTATCAGTTAATTTTTAGCTTCAGGAATGACAATATCCAAGCCAGTATGCTCTTTATACATGGCTTTAATTTTCAAAAGATCTTGATCTAAATCCGTTGGATAAATTTTACCGAAAATTCCACCTTGTTTGGTTTTTTGATTTACGAATAAAAATACGATAGGGACATTTGCAGCTTTTGCGATATGCCAAAAACCTGTACGGATCGGTTTACGTGATTCCCCATTTTTTGCACGAGTCGCTTCAGGGGCAATCACTAAATTGAATTGCTCATTTTTTTCAAATTGTTGAACCATTTGAGAGACAATATCGAGATTGGATTTACGGTCTACAGGAATTCCGCCGACACCTTCGAGTAGCGGTTTAAATGGGCCTTTAAAGAGTTCTTTTTTGATTAGTGTGTGAATCTTAATATCATGAATTTGAAATAGAGCAATCGAAAGCACAGCATCCATCATGGTGGTATGCTCAAATCCAATAATGACTTGTTTGTCCTCTAACACCCCAGGTTCAACATGGTATTTAACGCCAGCAAGTTTAAACGCAAGTTCAGCAATTTGTTTTTTCATAACCAAGGTCTTATTCGTTAAGGCATTTATGTTGTGTAATTCTGAAATGAAGTTGCAAAAAAGACAATATATAAAGCGTTAAAAGAAATAATTAAACATATCACTTAAGCTTTAGGTGCATCGCTTGATACCACGTTGAATAAGTATTTACATAGTTTTCAATCATGGAAAATCAAAACTGACCATTATTTATACGTCTCAATTTCTCAATCGTAAAATCCCTTGTGTTTCATTTTTTTTTTCGATAGTATTCTCGGACGAAATACCTGATATATCAGTATTTATAGGGCCTATAGCTCAGTTGGTTAGAGCAGCGGACTCATAATCCGTTGGTCGACAGTTCAAGTCTGTCTGGGCCCACCAAATAAAACAACCACTTAGGTGTACTAATCCTAAGTGGTTTTTTTGTTTTTTGATTTTAGTAAGCATATGGTAAGCACACAAAATCAACTTATCCAAACAGTTTTTTGTATAGTTCTACCAGGTTTGGATCTGTGCTTGGAATCAAGTGTTTAAGTTTACGGTGAGCAAGTAAATCAGTTTCAGCTTGTTTGGATTTTTCTTGAATTTCTATAGCCCACTTGGTGTTTCTATAGTGTCGCCAATTTAATTTAATTTTAAGTGGTCTGTTATATCCTTTTAATTCCGTAAGGAATATCTGATTAAATAATTCATCAAATAACAATATATGTGAACGGTGGAGATGAGGATTTTTTTCTAGTAATAGCTCTAATGAATTTATAAGGAGTGAACAGCAATCATTAGCAAGAGCAGTGCTATTAATCGTTACTCCCCAATGGTGTAATAAATATAAGGCGAAAACACTGTCTAGTGAGCCATAAATTGCTATTTCTTCTAAGTTACTCCTATCAAATTCTTTAATACTTCCATTGGATATAATAATTTCTACGATATAGTAAGGTAGAGTATTTAATTCTAAAAAAATAAGAGTTTCATCAAATGTTTGGTATTTTAAAATTTTCCACAGTGAATGATTAATAATATTGGATGAGCCAATACATTTAGATTCAACTATACCTATCCAATTTTTTTGTGGTGTAGATAAACCAAATTTATACTTTTTAAATAAGCTTTTCACATCATGTATTTCTGGGTATCCATAAAAAAATTTCTCCATATCATAATCATTCTTATATCTACCAAAGTGTACCAACTGATTATAAAAAAAGTCATACCAGCTAATTGTTTTTGCAAAATCTATCTTAGTTCTTAGCGGTCGGCCCATACATCACTCTTACTAATTAAAGCTCACCTCATTTTAATTTAAAATTAGGCAAGAAAAATGATTTTTTGTGAATATTTCTTTCCAAATATAATTATGCTTTGATAGCTTCAAATCAACCTGGAACGAAAAAAATGTCATTTAAGCATAAACATAGGCCGATTACAGATGATCGGCTTTTATTGACTACTAGAGAGACAGCTAGGCTTTTGGGGTATGCAGAACAGACTTTACGTAAGTGGGCTTTATATGAGAATGGTCCAATTAATCCTATTAGACATGGACGTACTCTTCGTTGGAGTAAGGCGGATGTCTACAAATTTGCTGGCTTAAAAGAAGACTGATTTTGAAGATGGTATGGGCTGCTTGCTCATATCTATTCATTAGATGGCTTTGAAACTGAATTCAAAATATTTTTCACCTTTTGAAAATCAAATTTTCAGAATATATAAGAGCCTGCTAGGCCAGTATTCGGTGGGTTAGTAAAGCTAGAAAAACTAAACATGCAAAAAAAATCATTTGAAGTCCTGACCAAACTCAGAGCAGTTTTGATATTAGATCTATCAGATTTTATTCATAAATTTGTATTGAATTTAAAAAACAAGCTGGATGTTTATATCAAAAAAACCTTGAAAAAGGATACTAGAGCTAATCAATTGATTGATGAATTTGAGATCTTAAAATGGTTAATCCAAAACATTTCTTTAGATATAAAGCAGTTCCCAAAGCACGAACATAAACAGATACACGTTGTGCTTTTTAGCTGTTTTTTTGCTCAACTGTCGAAGGCCTTAGGTCTGAAATTATCACAGCATATGAGAGCGGATCCAAATCCGCAGCGTTGTGTTCAATTGAGTGCCAGCACCTATAAAAAATACTTCAAGTTGCATAAAGACTTGAACCTCAAGATAGAGCAAAACCTAACTTTCAATTTTTACCCTAAAAAATTATGGTGATTTTATGAGTCAAAATGATAAATCGTCAGAGTTAGACGAAGAAACCAAATTATTGGAAGAATGGGTTAATCAGTCCCTGAGCGGGAAAAAACAAATTTTGAATCAGCTCCTGGGGCAAGATCAGCAGGCACAGGAACTGTATGCTGCTACTCACGAGATACATGTGGTGATTAAAAATAATCGGATAGTGACACAACAGAAATTATTGGCAGGCTTAACGCAATGGGCTAAAAGTGCATCTATAGGACAACTAAGCGACCAACAAAAAGCAGAATTCATCTATTCCTATCTTTTAACTGCAGTCGTGTGTGAAATATTAAAGGGAATCATCCGCTTAGGTCCTCAGATTGAAGAGACTGAAAGAGGGATTGTGTTAGAGCAGTGTAAAAATAATAATAAAAGCAACACACTTGCTTATGATTTAAAGCTGTTGTTGCAAAAGCAGTTTTGTAATGCTGAGGAAAATAAACAACTGTATGCAGACATCACGCAAAAGATCCAAGGAATGGATGAACTTGATGCCGGCGAACTCAAAGATTTTTTAGAGCAGCAAAAGTTAAAAAAAACCATCGAAAAATTCAAGTTGGACCGCCATATTCAACAATTCATTATTGTGTGTAATGAGCTCATCAATAGTAGATTAAATTCAACAGTAATTAATGTTCAGGCTTTAATTAACGATATTAAAAAGGGCATGACCTATAAATCTGATTCAGGCACATCATTGTTGGATGTGGAGAATGAGGATGCTGGATTGGATACAGAGGTCAATGTTGTTGATACTGAACAGGATGAGATCTCCAAGCGGGAGAAGATGATTTTTTTTGATGACCCGCAAAAAAATCAGGAACAGCTTGAAAAGCAGCAAAAGCGCATTCAGCGCCGTGATTTACCCTATAAAGCAAATCCACTTTATTTGAAACCTAGCTTACTACATCAGGCCTATCAGCTATTGCAGGAATGTTATCAAGAAAAGATCAGCAAAGATTCATATCAATCATCTTTAGCTGTATGCGGTCTGATGTGTCTCTTGACGGGTCTGAGTCCAACGGTCTTTCAAAAGGTTGAGGATTTGATTGAGGGTGGCAAAATCAAAGAAAAATCAATAAACAAAGTTATTCATTATTACTGGGTGATTGATCCCAAGCTTAATGCCAATCATTCCGGTGCTATGGAGGATAAAACACAGCGTTATAATCGAGCCTTAACTCTAGAATGGTGTATTCCAGGACCATGGATCACCAGTTTAAAGGCATTAGATAACTTAGAGCAAAGTGAATTTTGTGCGATTCAATATAATAATTTTTTGCGGGAAGTCTTTAAAGGGCATCAGATTGGTGAAATCACCTGCGGGATGTTAGAGCGGCAAATTTATTTCCATCTGGATATGGAGGCTGGTGATAATCTGGTCGCATACTTACTAGCTAATCGTGATACCAATCATATCGTGCAATGGAACTATGAGGGGCGTCAGATTAATCAAATCAACCAGTATTTCCAATGCTATATCAATGTTCTATTAGGCCGTAGAAAAGATGATCCATGGATTAAGGATGAACACCCCGGTTTTATTTTTCATCGTGAGGAACGTATCGGTAGTCAGCGCTGCTGGACTATAGAGGGCGCGAGTGAGTTTTTTAATCAGCTTTATCATTTTGTCAAAAACACATTAGCGAATGCTCAAGCGAATAGGATCGAGAAGCTGAATGCTTACAGTATTTGGATGTGGCATCTTTCCTTAATTTGCCTGACGGTGCGTCCATTAGTTGGCATGCCGGGGTTAATGAAACACTATGATCCCAATGCACAGCTACTTTACGTGCATGACAAAAAAACTAATTCGCGAAAAGTAGGACGTCCTATTCCTGTTACATGCTACTGGCAAAATCATTTCAATGCGTATCGAAAATATTTGACGCAAACCATCGAATTACTCGATATAAAAAGTTTGCAAGCTCAGCTAGAAAGAGAGGGGTTAATGCTCTATGTCATCTCACATCCTCGTATCAAGTCTAAGAAAGATCCTGTGAATCTTGCGGAAGTCGTAGAGAATTTGGAGTTACAGCCCATGTCTGCTGATTTTGTCACGAATTACCTTAAAGAGACCGTGCAGATTTACAAAAACTGGCCAAGGCATTTAACTAAAAATCATCTTGCTCTGAGCAGTGACATTCACAATACGTTGTATGCTCATGATAAACAGAACATGGGATTCGCACATAATTCTGGATTAAGCCCTTTTCTCTATAAGAAAGATATACAGCAACAAATTGAAAGCTTGCTCAACAAACTAGAAATTGTAAAGCTTGAAGTGCTTTAAAGGATTCACTGTGTCTCATACATCACTCGATCAATCGATTGTCAAACAATTAGAAAGCGTAATTAACAGTGAAATCACTGACATATTTCAGCAAATTTCTCAGCTGATTGCTGCTACATATATTGATGTAAATTCTGACTTTGCTCAAATTGATTTTGAGCGACTTGATCAACAAATTTTGGACAAGTTTAATATCCATAGAGCAGTTTTAGAGCAGCTCTGCCAAACTCCCAAATTTAAAAACAAGGCTGTAGAATACCTTCAATTCTCTTTTAAACTAGTGAAAAAAATTTGTAAAGAAAAAAAACAGCAGTGGCAAGAGGATTACCCTTGCTATGTCGAGAACTATGAGATTAAGTTGCCCGATTGGATAGTCTACACACCTAAACGTCTGGACAATATTTTTTCTGGTCACAAACTACAGCAGGGCACTATGCTCTCTAAAGTAAAAGAAAAACTTTATGTGAATTGGGCGGATTATCTGGTACAACAAACCCAAGGCATCAATTTAAAGTCTGCAGTTGAAGCGCAACAAAAATTATTGAATGTCTTGTTTGAATGTATGTGTACTTCATTAATTTTTGATCAAGGATGCATTCAACCTGAACGGCTATTGGCCATTCATGATGCCATTTTTAATATGAACCTCGATAGCGGCTTGCTCTCTATCTATCCAAATTACCATCATGCTTATGTTTTTTCTTACACTTTGCCCTCGACAAAGTATGGCAATATTTATCGTCAGCATGGCGAAGATGAGACGGAGTTATGGCAAACTCAGCACATATATTTCAATGCCTTTGTGATGCTGTGTTATAGACGAATCCAACAACTCCTCAATGGACCACAAGCGCATATATTACAAAACATGTCTCCATTGCAGTGCTGGGAAAAGGAATGCAGTGAAACGGAAGTTCAGATTCAGCGCGAAGACAGATTGTTAGAAAAACTCAAGTTGCATTTTGACAGTGTACTGAATGTGAAGAAGATGGATGAGAGCGAGGAGAAAGTCTCAAAAAAAATTCCAGAGGAAGTGCAATTTGATCATTATGTTCAACTATTTTTAAAAGGTCTGGAAAAAATTGGTTTTACTGTTTTTAAACATATGGATTATGTTCTATGGCAAGAGATTCCTGATCTGGATGTGTTAAGTACTAGTGTGCTGACTAATCAAATAATCACTTCACCTTTAATCTATGAGCAACAGATACAGCTCTATGATCAACCTAATAACTGGAAAACCATTCAGACCATAATTAGAAACTTTGGTAAGAAAAAACAATTTTTAGAATTGGAGATGCCTACAGTTACTGTCAAAACATTTTATGATCGACGAACTGGTCAACGTCATGACCTGAAATCCTGGCTTTTATCTTTTCATCAGGATATAAAACCCAAACAGCTTGCGGATCAACTCGAAGAAAGTATCCAAAAATCTGAAGACTATAAATCTGCGTTTGAGGCTGGAAATGGCGAGTACCTAGATTATGTAGTGGCTATTGCACATTTACGTGTGTGTCAGTGGTTAAAAAACGAATTTGCTTATCAGGGGAAAGCAGCGATTAAAGTCTCCACGATCAAGCGTTACTATAGTAGTTTTGTGCTTGACTTACTTTGTTATGTTCTAGAACAACAGATCAATCTAGATACAACTACTGAAGAACAGTTTGAGGAAATGTACTGCACGATTGTTGAAGAAAAACTACTGAATGATCAGGAAAAACATAAAACGACTGCTAAAACCAATAACAATAAAAAACACAATACCTCGGGTTATGCCTTTGAACGGCTGAAAGCTTTCCACCAATACTTAGTAAAGAAACATCGTGCACCGATCGTGCAATATTTATATGAACGTCAAAGTGATGGTTTATTTTTAAAAACCAGACTCATTAGTCCTCAGATGTTTCAATTGATGATACGAATTCTTGAAGAATACCCAGAAGCTTTGGGTTTGACTGAGCAGGATGCAACCTGTCTAAAGTGGGTCTATATATTGGCATTTAGACTGGGCTTGCGAGTTGATGAGGCTGTCGGAATCTGTATCGATGATTTTATATCTCAACAGCTTAGAAAACATTCTGACAATCGGCAACTTTATTATGTATTTGAAGCCGCTTTAGACCAGAATAAAGATGATGGATCTGACTATAAAATGACAAAAATAACAGGTGAAGATGATCTAACCCTCAGGATTCGTCTAAATTCTGAGCGTGGTCTGAAAAGTGACAATGCAACCCGTCAGTTTGATTTAGCTTATTTTTTAGCACCGGACGAGTTCACAGGATTTTGTCGCTTTTATCAAAACTTTTTACCTAGCTCTAAAATGGCTGCAGCAGTCAGCAAAAGAAAAACCAAACAACTCTTTATGCTGGGTGAACAATCTTTATCTAGTACAAATTTATCAAAAATTACTCAACAGCTGTTTAATGCTGTATTGGGGACAAACGATCATCAATATACCTTTCATGCTTTCAGGCATAGTACAGCTTCACATTTGGCTATCCTTTTAAAAGGAAGCAGAGCACTGGTACGTTGTTTTACTGACTATGATTCTGAGTTTGGGCGTGAGCTTAAAAAGCATATTTTGCCCAATATTAAGAATGCTTCATCGCGTAGTGCTCAGGCCTGGTCTCGACTCGCACATCTGATGGGGCATGAAGACATTCGGATCACTGCAAGACATTATCTGCATCATCTGAATATTTTGATTGCTGACATGTTTTATCAAGCAAAACGTGAATATTCACCTCAATTGATCAAGGCATTATTAGGCGATAGTCACCTGATGCGTCGTGACTTCAAAATTGAATTTCAGTCGAATGAAAGAGATATTTTAAAATTGATGAAGAAATTTCATCCACGCACAGAAAATAATCCTCAAGCTACTGTATTAAAGAACAAGAAAAAGCAGAAGAAGCCTCAACAACAGGAAGTGTTTTTATACCGTGAAACTTTTTTGGATGAATATCAGAAATGGTCGGAAAAAAAAGAACAAGCAACGATTGATTTTAAAATATTGAAGTTCATTCAATCGATCAGTGAGCCTTTTTCTCTTTATACAAGGAAGGTTAAAAATGATGCTAATCATGAGAGTCTTATCAGTTTTACTTGGAAAAAAATGGTGACATGGTCTACTCTCTATCAGATTAATCAACCTTTTAAATTAAATAAAAATGTAACCCAGAAAGATCTTAAAAATTTCTTTGATTGTTTAGAAAATAAAATTTCACTTGAAAAAGATCGTCCTATTTTAAACTTTAAGGTGTCATCTCAAAATGACTTGATTTGTTATCAAAAATTCTTAGATTTTATTGATAAAGTTTATCCAGAGCATTCATCTAATTTTGAATGGGATAAATATAATTCGAGTGAGTTTAATAATGTAAAAATTGGAGAGGTGAAAATAAAAAAATATAAAATATGGAATAAAAAAATAAAAAAAGATAATAATTTTATTCAAAAGATGCTGTTGCAAAGTGTCTTCTACAAGATGAAAGAGCGCCTAGAGTATCAAGAAAGCATGCTCAAGGGTTCTATCTGAACTTGAAAGCATTAACGGAAATTCAGCAAAAAAAATACATTGAAATCATATGGATATTTTTTTTATTTTACAACTTTGTTTTTTTAAGTCTATCTTTGCAGAAAACTGGGTTTTTATCGCTCAAAAAAGGGTGATTAAATGTGAAAATTTAACCCCGTTTTTAGCTTTTTTGATTAATTTTAGGCAGAAATAGAAATTTTCTTAATAATTGCTGTTATATTTAATCTACATTGGAGTTATCTCAATATATTGTTTATTTGGATAATGTTTTTTATTGGTATTAAAATGATAAGCTAAATTGAATATTAATTTATAGTAAATAGGATTTTTAATGGTTTTGGAAAGCTAGTTTAATATTTTATTTTAATTAACCCGAATCACGGATAAGAAATTGACTTGAAAAATAGAAGGACTAGAGCCATCAGTTGAGTTACCACACAAAACTCACAACTCTAGTCCTAATGTTTAATAGTACCGAATTATTCTGCTTAATTGATGATTTCTTTCTTAAATTTGAAGCAACCTATTGGAATTTCCTTAAACAAAGTCGTCGTTTCTCAAGAGTCCGAACCGCTCACTTGAGTATCTCAGAAATCACTTTTATTGCTATCTGGTATAAATGTTCTCATTTCACTAATTTCAAAGCCTTTTTCACATGGTTGAAACAGGATAAAAATCATTTATTTAAAAGCTTACCCTGTTACCAACGGATGATTCATCTGATCAATAGGCATCAATTAGCTC